>JAFRJH010000198.1 GCA_017432385.1 Kiritimatiellia bacterium | reverse complement strand
GGAAGGGGAGGGAGTTTGCGAAATGGCACTGGCAGCATCACATCTACCGCATCACAAGGGTCATGTCCTCGGCTTCCCGTACATCAAGGGGGCGGCGAGCTCGCCTACGTCGGCAGGGACTGGCTCGAGAAGAACCGCGAGAATTGCGCAGACCTCTTCGACATCGAGAAGTGGGACATCGTCAAGGACTGGTACGCGCAGCACCTCAACTACCTCCGGAACATCGGCGACAGGAAGCATCCGCTCTGCGACTTCATTGCGAAGAAGGCCTTTAGTTCCGATGACTACCGCTTCGAAGGCATGCCGGATCTCCGCGAATACGACGGGATCGACCTCCACAAGTTCATGTACGACCACATGGGCTGCCGTTTTGTCGTGCGCGGCGCGCGTCTTCCGAAGGCGCTGTCGTCCGGCGAAGACGCCCCATGCCGCGTCTGTTATGCAATAGGCGAGGGTGCCCATCAGGAAGTGGCGGTAGCGCGCGCCGTGCGCGGTGACCACCCACCCCGGACCGCAAGGAGGTCGAAGTTGATTATCACGTGGATCGCCACCGCCACGAAGGCCATCGCGGAATAGATGTAGTCCTGCATTCCTGCTCCTTTCCCGGGTGGCGCGCCCCTTGCGCCGCGGACAGCCGAGCCGCGGCGAAGGCGGCCTACTGGAAGTAGATTGCGGCGTTGGAGCCGTTGTCGCGCTGGTTGAAGTTTCCGCCGGGGCGGCCCAGCACCATCGGGCGGTCGTTCGCGAAGTCCCAGGCGCAGAGGTTGGACGAGCCGCCGCCGTCGAGGTTGAAGGCCTCGTGGCAGCCCATGGCCACGAGAAGCGTGGAGAGCGACGGGAAGTCGCATCCCTTTGACCAGCTCTTCTCGTTGTCCCCGTCGCACACGAGGAGGTAGAACGTCCTCTTGTCGCGCGAGAGGCCGATCGCGGTGCGCGGACGGACGGACTTGTCGATGTGCTGCGGCGCCTTTCCCTTCGTCGCGAGGCGCCACACGAACGCGGGAACGGAGAACCACGTCTTCTTGGCGAGGGCGGGTGTCATTTGCGGGACGATGTCCGCCTTGCCGTCCTTGCAGACGACGAAGATGCCGTTCTGGAGTCCGTTGCCCAGTGCCTTGGGGTTTCCGTGAGTGCCATAGCCCGTGCCGATGTCGGAGACCTGTACGCCGTCGGTGTAGAGCGGGCTGTTGGGGCTGCCCCACTCGTTCGTGTACGGCGGCTTCCACGGCGTCCAGGCGGCGTTGTTCCAGGCAAGGACCGCGTTGAGCTCCCTGCCGCCAAGCGACTTCGGCGCGCGCAGGCGCGCGAGGAAGTCCCCGGTCTTCTCCCGGACGGTGCGCTTCTTCAGGAAGGTGCCGTCGGCCTGTCTGCACTGGTGCTTCGGGTCATCGGGCATGTCGTCGCCCCATCCCTCGCAGCGCTCGGTGCCGGTGAAACGCAGCTTGCGTGTGGACAGGTTGATCCGCACGAAGTGGCACACAATCGTGCCCGGCCAGCCGCCCTCGGCCGTCAGCACGGCGGGGATGTAGTCGACGCCGTTCGTGATGGACTGGGCGCGCTTCCAGTCGATGGGCTTCGCCACGCCCGGATTCCGCGCCTGCCCGACCATCGTCGTGACGTTCGTCACCCAGTCGGTCCTTGTCTTCGCCGCGTACGTGACGGGCACGTTGCGGAAGTTGCCGTTTCCCGGATACGCCAGGCAGATGTCCGTCCAGAGCGCTGCCGCGAGGGTCGCGGCGAGATGGATTGCCGTTTTCATTTCAACTGCTCCCTGCCGTCCTGCTGGGACATACGCACAGTATAGCACAATTTCCGCCGTCATGTCCG
Source organism: Kiritimatiellia bacterium (assembly GCA_017432385.1). Classification (GTDB taxonomy): domain Bacteria; phylum Verrucomicrobiota; class Kiritimatiellia; order RFP12; family UBA1067; genus UBA1067. The sequence continues at coordinate 6,606 of JAFRJH010000198.1, read as the reverse complement.
CTATTCGCGCTCCTAACCGTCAGTTTCCGGCAGACGGGCCGAAATTATGGTATAATATATCGTTCAATCGCAACTGGAAGGTGAAAATGAAGCAGATCGGGGTTGGAATACTCGGGTTCGGAACCGTTGGCGCCGGGGTCGCGGACGGTCTCCTGAAGCATCGCGAAGTCATGGCGAAGCGCCTTGACGTGGACATCGTCTTGAAGAAGATCGCGGATCTTGACATTACGACGGACCGCGGCGTCGCCGTTCCCGACGGGGTCCTTACGACGGATGCGAAGTCCGTGCTCTGCGACCCTGCCGTCGACATCGTGGTCGAGACCATCGGCGGAACCGGCATTGCGCGGACGTTCGTCCTGGAGGCGCTGAACAACCGCAAGTGCGTCGTCACGGCGAACAAGAAGCTCCTCGCCGAGCACGGCGACGAGATATTCGACGCGGCGGAGAGGAACGGCGTGGACATCTACTTCGGCGCGTCGGTCGGCGGCGGCATCCCGATCATCCGCGTCCTTCGCGAAGGCCTTGCGGGAAACGACATCGAGTCGATCCACGGCATTCTCAACGGCACCTGCAACTACATCCTCACGCGGATGGAGAACGAGGGGCTTCCCTTCGACCAGGTGCTCCGCGACGCGCAGCGCCTGGGCTACGCCGAGGCGAATCCGTCGCTTGACATCGACGGGTTCGACACTGCGCACAAGGCGTGCATACTCGCGGCGCTCGCGTACGGGTTCCGTCCGCGGCTGGAGGACGTCCATGTCGAGGGCATACGCAGCCTCGCCGGCGAGGACGTGAAGTACGCGGCGGACTTCGGCTACCGGATCAAGCTTCTTGCGAAGGTCTCGAAGTCCGGCGACGAGGTTGAGGTCTCGGTCGCGCCGACGCTCGTGCCGATGACGCACATGCTCGCGTCCGTGAACGACGCGTTCAACGCGGCGTGGGTGAAGGGCGACATGAGCGACTGCACGATGTACTACGGGCGCGGCGCGGGCCGCGCGCCGACGGCCTCGACGGTCGTGGGCGACATCGGCGACATCGCGCGCAACCTCGCGCACGGCGGCGCCAGGTACTCGCGCGCGGTGAAGACCTACGGCGAGGGTTCCGTTCGCCTCAGGCCGGAGGGCGAGATCAGGTCCAGGTTCTACCTCCGCTTCATGCTGGCGGACAGGCCGGGCGCGATGGGCGTCGTCGCGACGGCGCTCGGGCGGCACGGGGTGTCGCTCATGGCGGTCTCGCAGAAGGGGTCGGCCGAGGGCAACCAGCCGGTTCCGGTCGTCGCGATGACCCACGCGGCCAAGGCGTCCGCCATCGACGCGGCGCTCGCCGAGATCAAGGAAAGCGGCGTCATCGGCGCGGAGCCGGTCAAGCTGCGCATCTTCTGACATTCCAGGTCCTGACAAAATGAAAGTCTGCAAATTCGGTGGTTCCTCGCTCGCGAACGCGGCGCAGCTGAACAAGGTCATAGACATAGTGCTCGCGGATCCCGCGCGCCGCATCGTCGTGGTGTCCGCCCCCGGCAAGCGGCATTCCGGCGACACGAAGGTGACGGATCTGCTGATCGAGCTCGCGAAGACCGCGTGCAAGGGCGAGAACACGGACCGCCAGGCCGGCGCGGTCGTGGAGCGCTACGCGGAGATCGCGCAGAAGCTGGACCTCGGCGAGGAGATCGTCAGGGAGATCCAGATGGACCTCATGGAGCGCGTCGCCAAGGTGAACGAACTCGAGCCCGCGGAGTTCATGGACCTCATGAAGGCGGCGGGCGAGGACAACAACGCGAAGCTCGTGGCCGTCGCGTTCCAGGCGCGCGGGCGGAAGGCGCGCTACGCGAGCCCGAGGGAGACTGGCATGGTGCTGATGGGCGAGTTCGGCGACGCGACGCTCGACCCCGACAGCTACGCCAGGCTTTCGCGCGCCTTCTCGAACTTCGAGGGGATCGTCGTCTACCCCGGCTTCTTCGGCTACACGAAGGAAGGCAAGGTCGCGACGTTCCCGCGCGGGGGTTCGGACATCACGGGCTCGATCCTCGCGGCGGCGGTCTGCGCCGACGTGTACGAGAACTTCACGGACGTCGACTCCGTCTATCCCGTGGACCCGCGCATCGTCCCCGAGGTGAAGGAGGGCATCCCAACGATGACCTACCGCGAGATGCGCGAGCTTGCGTACGCGGGGTTCGGCGTCTTCAACGACGACGCGGTGATCCCGGCGGTCAGGGCGAGGATCCCGATCAACATCCGCAACACCAACCATCCGAGCGAGCCGGGCACGATGATCCAGCAGTCCCGCCGCGTCATCCCCGGGACCGTCGTCGGCATCGCGTCCGCCGACGACTTCTGCAACATCATCGTCGAGAAGTACCTGATGAACCGGCAGGTCGGCTTCGGCCGCCGGCTTCTGCAGGTCCTCGAGAACGAGGGGATCGGCTACGAGCACATGCCGTCCGGCGTCGACTCGCAGTGCGTCGTCGTGAAGGGGCAGTACCTCCCGAAGGAGAAGGAGCACCGGATCATACAGGCGCTCAGGCGCGAGCTGGAGCCCGACTACGTGGCGATCGAGAGGGACATCACGATCCTCATGATCGTGGGCGAGGGCATGTGCTACACGGCCGGAATGTTCGCGAAGGCGTGCCTTGCGCTCGCCTCGGCGGGCATATCGATGTCGATGGTGAACCAGGGGTCCAGCGAGGTCAGCTTCATGATCGCCATCCGCAGGCAGGACCGCGACACCGCCGTGCGGGCCCTGTACAAGGCATTCTTCGGTTGACTTTTCCGCCCGGATTCCGTAAAATACCGACAACATTGAAATAATCGAAAGAGATACCAAATGTTCGGCAAGCTCAAGTCGCTTTTCTCGACCGATGTCGGCATAGACCTCGGGACGGCCAATACGCTGGTCTACGTGAAGGATCGCGGCATCGTGCTGCGCGAACCCTCCGTCGTGGCCATCCAGGCGGGGTCGAAGCGCGTCCTCGCCGTCGGCGAGGAGGCCAAGCGGATGCTCGGCGTTACGCCGGCGAACATAGTCGCCAGCCGTCCCATGAAGTCCGGCGTAATCGCCGACTTCGCCATAACCGAGGCGATGATCAGGTACTTCCTCAACAAGGTCGCGCCGAAGCGCCTATGGTCGAAGTACTTCAAGCCCCGCATGGTGATCGCGGTGCCGAGCGGGATCACCGAGGTCGAAAAGCGCGCCGTGCAGGACGCGGCCGAGCACGCCGGCGCGGGCAAGGTGTTCCTAATCGAGGAGCCCATGGCGGCGGCCATCGGCGTCGGGCTTCCGGTGAGCGAGCCGGCGGGCTCGATGATCGTCGACATCGGCGGCGGAACATGCGAGGTCGCGATCATATCGCTCGCGGGCATCGTCCACAGCTACTCCGCGCGCCAGGCGGGCGGCGACGCGATGGACAAGTGCGTGATGGACTATGTGAAGCGCGTGTACAATCTTCTCATCGGCGAGCGTATGGCCGAGCGCATCAAGATCGAGATCGGGAGCGCCTACCCGGTCGGCGAAGAGAAGTCGATGGAGATAAAAGGCAGGGATATCGTGGCGGGGTTGCCGAAGACTTTGACGATAACCTCCGAGGAAGTGAGGGACGCCCTCAAGGAGCCGGTAAGCCAGATCGTGGACGCGGTAAGGTCCACCCTGGACAAGTGCGAACCGGAGCTGGCGGCGGATCTCGTGGACCGTGGCCTTGTGCTTTCGGGCGGAAGCTCGCAGCTCAGGGGCCTCGACAAGCTTCTGGCGGCGCAGACGGCGCTGCCCGTGACGCTGGCGGACGATCCGCTTTCGGCGGTGGCGGAAGGCACCGGCGTCGTCATGAACGAGCTTGATTTCCTCGCGAGGCACGAAAGAGCGTCGTAAGTCAGAGGCAGATCCCCCCGCTTACACAGGGGATTTGCGCAGGTGAAGGCAAGGACAACAGGGACTCTCGCAGTCGCCGTTCTCGCGGCGGCCGGGGTCCTTGCGCTCGTTTTCTGGCGGGGCGGGGCGGTGGATGCGGCGTATCCGGCGGAGAAGGCCGCCCGCTCGTTCTGGAGGGGCGCGGCGGCGCGTCTTTCAGGCGCGTGGAGGGGCGCGCGCGCAGGCGCCGAAAACGTGCGGCTCAGGCGCGAGGTCGCGACGCTCGCGATGGCCATGGACGACCTGCGGCGCGCCGAGGAGGAGAACGACAGGCTTAGGAAGGCGCTCGGCTACCAGGAGCGCGCGGGCGGCGGCTGGGTCGCGGCCGAGGTGCTTTCCCGCGGCGGAGGCGCCGCGTCGACGCGCCGGACGATCCGGGTCGGCAAGGGCAGGTCGTCTGGAGTGCGCCCTGGCGCCGTCGTGAGGGTGCCGGAGGGTCTTGTGGGCGTGGTCTCCGAGGTTTCGGCGAAGACGAGCGAGGTGCTGCTCATCACCGATCCGTCGCGCAAGGTCTCCTGCACGGTCGAGGGGGACGGGCGCGTCACGGGCATCCTGTGCGGGGGCACCGACGATCTTCTCGTTCTCAGGCATCTTGACGCGAGGGCGGAGGTCCCGCCCAGAAGCATGGTCTTGACATCGGGTCTCGGAGGGGTCTTCCCCGCCGGCATCCCGGTCGGCACTTTCGTCCGCCATCCACGGGAGTCGAAGACTCCGCTGCGCGAGGGGGAGGTCCTGCCGGCCGTTGACTTCACGGCGCTGGAGGACGTCTTCATCCGCAGTGAAAGGTGAACTCTCCAGACTCGCGCTCGCCGCAATCGTGCTGGTCCTCGGGGCCGCGGCGGAGGAACTGCTCCCGAAGGCGGCGTTCGTCGGCTTTCCGGTGCTCCTGACGGCGTCGCTGTTCATGGCATGCCGCGCTTCGGCGGCGTCGGCCGTCGCCTTCGCGGTGGCGGCGGGCGCGGTGGAGGACGCGATATGCTCGCTTCCGGCGGCGACGTCCGTGAGCTTCTTCACCGCGGTCGCGGTCGCGGCGCGCTGGTCGCGCGTGCCCAGGGCGTTCGTGCCCGTCGCGTTCCCGTGCTTTCAGCTCTGGCTGTGGCTGTGGCGGCCCGACATGGCGGGCAGCGTCTTCGTGCGGCTGCTTGTGTCCGTTCCGTTCGGGCTCGCCGCGGCGGCGGTGGTTTTCCCGGTCCTCGGCCGGGCGGGAAGGGAGGTGGCGATAGATGGGTAGCGACCGCCGCGTCCCTGGCGACATCGCGTGCTGGGCAGTCGCCGCCGTGTTCATCCTCGGGCTTGTCGTGCTGCTCGTCAAGCTGGCCGAGGTGCAGATCGACTTTTCGTCCGACTACACCTACGCGATGGCCCGCCAGTCGACGCGCCGCGTGCAGACCGACGGACGCCGCGGGCGCATCCTCGACCGCTGCGGGAGGGTGCTCGCCGGGAACCGCGAGGCGTTCTCGATATCCCTGAGCGCCGAGGCCTTCCAGCGGCGCACCTGGCGCGGGACGGCGGAGGAGATGCGCGCGGCGATCGACCGCGCCGCCGCCTTGATAGGGCGTCCGGCGAAGGTCACCGACGAGGAGATACGCCGCCATCTGGCGAGGCGCCTGGCGCGTCCGCTTGTCGTCTGGCGCGACGTCGATGGCGCGACGCTCGCGAGGTTCTGCGAGCACGAGCCTGACCTCCCCGGCTTCGCGTGCGAACCCGACCTCGAGCGGGAGTATCCGTACGGCGGGCTCGCCGCGCACCTGATCGGGTATGTCGGGCGGGAGCGCGGCGAGGCGGACGAGGGTGACGTGAAGTTCGACTTCTTCGAGCGCGAGATGTGCGGGCGCGCGGGGCTCGAGAAGTACTACAACAGCTTCCTTCGCGGCAGCTCCGGCGAGAAGACGCTCGTCGTCGACGCGCGCGGGTTCGCGAGCGAGGAGACGACGGTCGTGGAGGCGAAGGACGGGCCGGACCTCGTGACGACGCTCGACGCGCCGCTGCAGTCCGCCGTCGAGCGCCAGCTCCTCGGGCTGAAGGGCGCGTGCGTCGTCCTCGATGCGTCGAACGGCGAGCTTCTGGCGATGGCGAGCGCGCCCTCCTACGACCTCAACAGGTTCGTGCCGACGCTTCCGCGCGCCGTGTACGCGCGGCTGCTCGAGGACCCGGGGCTTCCGCTCCACAACCGCGCCTGCTCGTCGTCCGGGCGTTACGCGCCTGGCTCGACCTTCAAGCCGGTGACGGCGCTCGCGGGGCTGTCGGCGGGGATCTCGCCGGACGCGGAGTACGACTGCGAGGGCTCGTATCCGATCGGCGAGTGGCGGATCCGCTGCGCGCGGACGTGGGGTCACGGCCCGCTTGGCATGCGCGAGGCGCTTCGCGACAGCTGCAACGCCTACTTCTGCAACCTCGCCGTGGAGAGCGGCTCCAACGCCGTCATCTCCGCCGCGCGCGCTCTGGGGCTCGGCTCGCCGACGGGCATAGACTTCCTGAGCGACGACCCGGGGCTTGTGCCGGACGATGCCTGGAAGCGCGAGCACCGCGGCGGCGAAAGGTGGTATCCGGGCGACCTCGCGCAGATGTCGATTGGGCAGGGGATGCTTCTGGCGACGCCTCTGCAGATGGCGCGCGTCGCCGCGGCGATCGGCACCGGGAGGCTCGTGACGCCGCACGTCAAGGCGGGGCTGGAGGCGCCGTCCTCCCCGCTTCCGTTCCGCGCCTCCG
>JAFRJH010000022.1 GCA_017432385.1 Kiritimatiellia bacterium | reverse complement strand
TGCACGGTGCCGGAGGGCCCGGGCGGGGCATGCGGCGCCGGCTGGTCCCTGAAGCTGGAGCAGGGCGAGCCGGCCCCGGTCCGCGTATCGGCCGAAGGACGGGTCGAGGCGGGCGGCGGTTCCGGCGAGGCGGTGCTGTATGTGGACGTCTCATACATGGACGGCGACCACCTCTGGGGGCAGAAGGCCGCCTTCCCCGCGGCGGACGGAGGCTGGTGCAGGCGCTCCGTCATTCTCATGCCGCAGAAGCCGATCCGCTCGCTCGGGATCTACGAGATCGCGCGGAACGGAGCGGGACTGCGCGCGCGGTTCCGCCCGCCGTCCGTCGAGATGCTCGACGCATCCGGCGGCTCGACTGTATTCGACGGCGTGCCGGTCGCGGCGGCGGAAGGCGTCTCGTCCCCGGGCTTTCTGCTGCGCGACGCGATGGCGAAGAGCGGATTCGAGAAGATCGCGGACGCGGCGAAGGGCGTGCGCCTCTCGTCGACGTGCGAGAAGAAGGGCCGCGTGCGGTTCTTCGACGTGACGCTGTCCGATGAGCAGGGCGGCGACCGCGCCTTGACGCTCGTGTGGGCGCTGCCGCTCGCCGGCGGGAAGCTGACGTGGTTCGATTCGCCGCGCACCGAGAGGGACGTCGCCGGCTTCAAGGGCGATCTACGCGACGTCGTGCAGGCGCCGTGCGGTGCGGGCGGACACTCGCGCTGGCCGTTTCTCGCCGCCGCCGTGGACGGGAAGGGCGTCGCAATCGGATTCGACCCGCGCCGCCCCGCGTTCTCGCGCGTGACGCTCCATGAGAGGCTGCGGCTCCTCTATGCGGCATTCGTCGTGGCGCTCGGCCCAGAGAAGAAGACGGCGCGCGTCGGGTTCGTCGTGTTTCCATTCGAGGCGAAGGACGGATTCCGCGGTGCGCTCGAGGCGTACCAGAAGCTGTTCCCCGAACTGAACGAGGTGAAGCAGACGAAGCAGGGCAACTGGATGGCCTTCAGGAAGATCTCGAAGGTGCAGGGCTGGGAGGATTTTGGTTTCGCCATCAAGGAAGGCGACAACGAGATCGCCTGGGACGACGGACACGGGATCACGACGTACCGCTACACCGAGCCGTCGACATGGTGGATGTCCATCAAGGGCAGGGACGGACGCGGCCAGGCTACGATGGCGGAGTGCGTGGCCGAGGCGGAGCGACTTGCGGCGACGGGCAACAGGTACGCGCTTGCGTGGAAGAAGTGCGCCATGAAGGACGAGGCCGGCCGGCCGTACGGGCATATCAAGAACGAGCCGTGGTGCAACGGGATCGTGTGGAACCTGAACTGCGCGCCGGGGCAGGGATCGGACGGCGAATTCGCGGCGAAGCTGGGCGACGACCATTTCGCGAAGAGCTACCACGGCGAATTCCCCGAGGGGCTGGACGGCGAGTACGTCGATTCGTCCGAGATGTACGTGACCGAGCCCGCCGACTTCAACCGCGCGAACTTCGCGGGCATGGACACGCCGCTCACGTTTTCGGCGGGGGACCTGCGGCCTTGCGTGTTCAAGGGGATGATGGCCTACGAGTACGTGCGCGGGGCCTGGCGCAGGGCGCGCGCGGTCGGACGCCGCACGATGGCCAACAGCACGCCGCACAAGTGGTGGTGGCTCGCGCCGCATCTCGACGTGCTGGGGACGGAGACGAACTGGGGCCGCAACGGGAAGTGGAGCCCGCTCCCGGACGCGGACCTCATGTACATGCGCGCGGTCAGCGGCGCGAAGCCGTTCTGCTTCTTGATGAACACGGACTTCGGTTCCTTCACCTACGAGATGGTCGAGAAGTACATGCAGCGCGCGCTCGCATACGGCATGTACCCGAGCTTCTTCTCCGCCAACGCGTCCTCCAACCACTATTTCGACAATCCCGCGCTCTACAACCGCGACCGTCCGCTCTTCAGGAAGTACATGCCGCTCTGCATCCGCGTGGGCGAGGCGGGGTGGCGTCCGGTGAACCGCCTGCTCGCCTCCGACAACCCCGACGTGGTAACCGAGCAGTTCGGCGACCGCTACGCGACGGTCTACAACCTCTCCGATAAGCCCGTTCGCGTCACGCTCACGTCGCTTTCGGGCGCGGCCGAGGCCGACGAGCTGGTCGGCGGCGGCAGATGGCGCTTCGAGAACTCGCGCCGCACGGTCGAGGTCCCCGGTGAGACGGTGCTCGTCCTGGCGTTCCGCGCCGGTGACGGCGAAAACCTGTATTGACATGTCGGCATCGAAGGCGCCGCTCCTGTGGTCTTCGTGGCTTCACCGCTTAGCCTGATTTCGTCAGTTGAACGTGCCCCCGCCTGCCGTTTTGGGGTCTAGCCGCCAGGGGATATGCGATTTCGTCCGCACCGTAATCTCGTTTTTGCGATGCGACGCAGGTCCGCTCCGGCAACACGGGACTAGTGAATTATGGTATAATTCGCCCTGAAACACACAGCTTGCCGAGGTTATCAATGAAGATTGCGGTCATAGGCGACGGAGGATGGGGCACGGCCAACGCCTTGCTCCTCTGCGGTTACGGGCACGAAGTGACGCTCTGGGGAGCGTTCCCTGAGTACATCGAGGAGATGCGGCGCACGCGCCGGAACGACAAGTTCCTGAAGGGCGTGGCGCTGCCCGACGCGCTTGCCCTCGAATCCGACAGGGCGAAGGCGGTCGAGGGCGCAGAGATCGTCGTCCTCGCGCCGCCGTCGAAGTACTTCGCGTCGGTCATGGAGGGCTTCAAGGGGCTCGTGACGGACCGACAGCTCGTGGTATCCCTCACCAAGGGGCTCTGCGAGAGGACGAACAAGCGCATGACCGTGCTTGCGAAGGAGATACTCGGCATCCGCAGCGTCGTGGCCCTGGCCGGGCCGACGCACGCCGAGGAGGTTGGCCGCGGCATACCTACGACGATAGTCGCCGCCTGCGAGGACATCGAGAAGGCGAAGACGGTCCAGCGCGTGTGGTCCGGGCCCAAGTTCCGCGTCTACACCTCCGACGATCCGGCCGGCGTCGAGATCGGGGGCGCGGTGAAGAACGTCATCGCCATCGCCGTCGGGTGCTCGGACGGGATGGGCTTCGGCGACAACACGCGCGCGGCGCTCATCACGCGCGGGCTCGCGGAGATGAAGCGGTTCGTGCTCGCGTACGGCGGCAGGCCGGAGACGCTCTCCGGCCTCGCCGGAATCGGCGACCTGATCGTCACGTGCACGTCCGTCCACTCCCGCAACCACGCCGTCGGCGAAAGGCTCGGCAGGGGCGAGAGGATCGGCGACATCCTCGGCTCCATGCAGATGGTCGCCGAGGGCGTGTGGAATTCGAAGGTGGTGCACGAGATCGCGCGCGGGCTCGGCGTCGACATGCCGATATGCGACCTCGTCTACGCGCTCTGCTACGAGGGCTACGACGCCCACAAGGCCGTCGACGCGATGATGGGCCGCGAGCTCAAGAGCGAGTGATCCCCTCCCTGCCGGCCGCCGGACCACTTTTCGAATTGCGTGAAAACAGGGGATTGTGGTATAATCCCACCAAAACTCGTAAAAGGAACGTCCGGTCGCCGGAGTGCGGCCGGGGGTGGACAGGCTAAGACATGGCGACATTCCAGTTCATAGCGAAGGATGCCGCGGGCAAGGAGACCCGTGGGCAGATCGAGGCGGGCGACCGCAACTCCGCCATCGCGGCGGTACGCGCACAGGGGCTCTTCCCCACGGCGCTCGGCGAAGTGAAGTCGGCCCCCCCCAAGCAGCAGGCGGCGGCTCCGTCCTCCCCCGCGAGGAAGGGCGGGCGCTTCGCGAAGCCCGAGGCCAAGAAGAAGTCCGGCCTCAACATGAACATCAACCTCAAGCTGAAGATGCCCTCGTTCCTGCGCGGGAAGGTGAAGACCAAGGTCCTCACCCAGTTCACCCGCCAGCTTGCGACGCTCGTGAACGCGGGCCTTCCGCTCATGCGCGGCATCGAGGTGCTCAAGCGCCAGATGAAGGACGCGCAGATGCAGGAGGCGCTGAACGGCATCTCCGACAGCATCGCGGGCGGCGGAACGTTCTCCGAGGCGCTCCAGGCGTATCCCAAGATCTTCGACAACCTCTACGTGAACATGGTGAAGGCCGGCGAGGCGGGCGGTGTCCTCGAAGTCGTCCTCGCGCGTCTGGCCGAGTTCGCCGAGAAGAGCGAGAAGATCAAGAACAAGGTCAAGGGCGCGATGATCTACCCGATCGTGGTCCTGCTCGCCGCCGTGGGCATCACGGGCTTCCTGATGGTGAAGGTCGTCCCGCAGTTCAAGCAGGTGTTCGCCGACATGCTCGGCGGCCAGGAGCTCCCGCCCATCACGCAGTTCGTGATGAACGCCTCCGAGTGGGTGCGGCACAACTACGTCACGATGATGGTGATCGTCGCGGCGCTCGTCGTGATAAAGCGCGTCGTCGGCAAGACGGAGGCCGGCGCGTACTTCTACGACTCCTTGTCGCTCAAGATGCCCGTGACGGGCACCCTGGTGCAGCGCACCGCCGTCTCGCGCGTGACGCGCACGCTCGGAACCCTGCTCTCGTCGGGCGTGCCGATCCTCCAGTCGCTCACGATCGTCCGCGACACGACGGGCAACCGCGTCGTGTCGAAGGCGCTCCAGAACGTCCACGACGCGGTGAAGGAGGGCGAGGGGATGACGGGCCCGCTCTCGCAGTGCAAGGTGTTCCCGCCCATGGTGACCTCGATGGTGGAGGTCGGCGAGGAGACCGGCGCGCTCGCCGACATGCTGACGCGCATCGCGAACACCTACGACGACGAGGTCGACAACGCGGTCGCGGGCATGACGGCGGCGATCGAGCCGGCGCTGATCATCGTCCTCGCGGTGGTGGTCGGCACCATCGTGGTGGCGATGTTCCTGCCGATGATCAAGATCATCCAGTCCGTCTCTGGAGGCGGCGCCTGATCGGCCGGCCGGGGGTGAAGATGAAGAAGGCATTCACACTCATAGAGCTTCTTGTGGTGGTCGCCGTCCTGGTGATCCTCATGGGGCTCGTCTTCAAGCTCAGCACGCTCGGCAAGGACTCGTGGCGCAGGACGCTCACCGTCGAGAGGCTGCAGAAGGTAGAAAACTGCCTTTCCGGCTACCACGCCGCCTTCGGGAGCTATCCGCCGGTGAAGCTCCACGGCACGCGCGACATATACATCAGGACCAACGTGCACGGCATCCAGAGCACCGACGCCGGCGACGAGAACAAGAGCATCTGGGGCTGGAACAGCGTCGGCGAGAGGGCCGAGCGCGAGGCCTGGGCGCAGGTCAAGGCGGCGTGCCTCGCCCAGCCCGTCGCCTGCCGCTTCCCGTACCCGGAGCGGTACGACAAGCTGGTGGACATGGTCTCGGAGGAGATGAAGCGCCGCGCGGACTCCGGCGAGGACACGTACAAGGCCTACTTCGACGACGAGTCCCGGAAGAAGCGCCTGTCGGCCGGTTTCGACGACGGCGTCTCGCGCAACATCGGCAGGCACGCGAAGAACAAGGACAAGAAGGACTGGCGAAACATCCAGCTCTTCAAGTTCGGGCTCATGAGCTACCTCCTGCCGCGCTACCTCGTGATGATGAACGGCGACGAGGTGCTGTTCCGCGACTACGCGCAGTGGACGGGCAACAACGTCATGCCCAGCGACCCCTTCTCCGGCAAGAGCTACGACCTGCGCGGCGGCTGGGCGCAGGTCAGGCGCGACGCGACGTCGCAGCAGCGCAGCGACTCGGCCAGGGTGGCCAACATCCCGTCGCAGTCCGTCTGCGCCAGGTGGATGCCCAACCTCGCGGGCGTATGCCAGGCCAACCACGAGTTCACGCTCTTCGGCGTGAACATCCGCGGCACGTCGTGGTACGACAGGAGCGAGCTTGACGTCGAGAACTACGACATAGAGGTGTTCACGCCGAACACCGGCTCCGACGAGTCGACCGCGAACCAGTACATACTGGACGGCGTGACGATCCGCGACGGCTGGGGCAGCGACCTGTACTACTACTCGCCGGCGCCCTTCCAGCGCTACCAGCTCTGGAGCGCCGGACCGAACGCGCGCACGTTCCCGCCGTGGGTGTCGCGCAAGAAGCTGGACGCGAAGGCCAACAAGTGCATCGGGTTGTGGATCTTCGACGATATCGTCAACATGAGCCACTAACGGAGGTATGCGATGAAGAAGGGCTTCACCCTTATAGAGATGCTGGTGGTGATCGGGATCGTGAGCGTACTGGTCGCCGCGATGGCGGGCGGCTTCATGAAGGCGCCCAAGATGGCCGAGAAGGCGAAGTGCCAGGAGCTGGTCGCCAACACGACGACGGCGCTCACGGCGCTCTTCGACGAGAAGGGGATCTGGCCGCAGGCCCTCATCAAGAACAACAATGCCGAGCAGGGGCTCGACGCAGAGGCCGCCTACCCGCTTGCCAAGGCGGGCATGTCGCTCTCCAAGGACGACTCCAGGAAGAGGCTCGTGGGCCTCGACAGGGTCGGGGTCGTCTCGCCGTGGGCCGCGACGGTGGCCAAGCGCCTGGGGTCCTCGGCGTCGGACGGCGCCAAGGTCCCGTCCGGCGGCACGATCGCCGACCACAGGCTCAGGTACGCCCTCGACCTCGACGGCGACGGCGTCGTCGAGGCGCAGGTCGGCGGCGAGGCCGTGAAGATCCGCGCGACGGCCGCGGTGTGGTGCTGCGGGGCGGACGGCAAGATCGAGGCGTACAGCCGCGGGCGTCGCAAGGACGACGTCTACAGCTGGGCGCACGGGCAGACACAGGGCGTGCAGTGATGAAGAAGGCGTTTACACTCATAGAGCTGATGGCGGTCGTCGCCATCATAGCGGTCCTCCTGGGGATCATCACGACCGCCGCGTCCAACTCCATCAAGATGGCGAGGTCGCAGAAGGCGAAGGCGCTCTGCGCCTGCGTCAAGCAGGGAATCGAGACCTACCACGCCCAGAAGGACGAGTGGCCGGGCAGCATCGGCAAGAGGATCGCCGCGGGAACCGTCCTATCCCGGACGAACCAGGAAGGCGTCAACAACACCACCAACAACGACAAGTACATACTCGACGGGACCGAGGTGCGCGACATGATCAGGGAGGTCGTCATGGAGACGATCCGCAACAACAACCCGCTGATGGACATCTCCGGTCTCTTCGTCTCCCGCGACCAGGGCGAGCCCGGCGGGCGGGGCCACGGGCTGGACTTCATGGACGCCGTGCGCGGCACGAAGCGGAGCAAGAAGAAGATGCAGGTGGGCGAGATGTACTTCGGCTACCCCGAGACGGACCACGGGTACTTCCGCCGCTTCAAGATCGTCTACTCGGTGCCTACGGACTCGAGGTAGGTGAGCACGCAATGACGAGACGTGGATTTACGCTTATCGAGCTGCTCGTCGTCATGGCCATCATGGGCATGATGGGCGCGATGACCGTCGGCGGCTACCGGGCCATGCGCCGCGGCATGGAGGACAGCGGCGTCATGCGGAACGTCAACCAGTTCATCCGCGCCGCCTACCAGCGCGCCCAGAGAGACAGGGCGCCGGTCGCCGTCTACTTCTGGAACGAGACGCTCGCGGACGCGACGGACGCCGACGAGGTCCCCGTCGTCGTCGGAAAGGCCGTCGCGGTGCGCAGGTCCAGCCGCATCACGAAGACCGACGGCTCCTACCTCTACGACGAGTTCGGCGACCTGAGCTTCAGCCGGCTCGTGCTCGACGAGGACGACCTCGGCTCCGGCTCCACCACGTCCTCCGGCGACAACGACGAGCAGGGCGTCTACCTGTACAGGCTGCAGGGCGACGAGGGCACGTCGATGAAGCGCTCCGTCGTCGCGGCGGCGACGGAGAGGAAGACGCTGACCGAGATGCTCCTCCAGAGCGGCGTCGACGTCAGCATGGGCTGCTACGCCTTCAGGCTGGTGGACAAGGGCGGCGTCGACTGGAAGATCGGCGACGCCTACGGCTTCGAGTTCGCCGAGATCACGCTGCCCCACGGCTACATCTTCGGCAACAGCTTCTCCCGCTCCATCGGCACCCCGATCTCGGGCGAGGACGCGATACAGTTCCGCGTCGGCGTCAACAACGGCAACGGCGCCACGGGCGGCACCAGCGGCAGGGACACGATCACCGTCTCGAGCCTCAGGCCGGACAAGAGCGGCAACATCGCCGCCAAGAGCATCGGGACGTCCGACAGCCCGACAAAGGACCTCGACGACTGATGAAAAAGGCAGTCACATTGATGGAGGTGAACCTCGCCATAATGATCATGGCGGGCGGGATCCTCTCCGTACTCGGGCTCTACTCGCTCGGCTACCGCGAGAACCGCCAGAGCCGCGAGGACGTCGCGTCCGCAGCCTACGCGGACGCCGTGATGAGCCCCCTCGTCATGGCCCTCTCGGCGACGAACGTCACGTGGAGCGCCTTCCGCAGCATCACGAGCCAGCCGTCCGAGCGCGGCTGGTACGAATACCTCAACGCGCAGACGGGCATGGTGAACGGCGACCCGGAGGGCAAGGCGAAGGCCGTCTTCTCCTCCGTGATGGGCAAGCTGGGCTCCACGGGCGTAGCCTCCGGCTGGCCGACGACGGCGTCCGGCGGGCTCAAGGCGGGCCTCGTGGTCCTGCACGACGAGGACAGCGCCGTGGTCCGCATCGCCTTCCGGGCGACCAAGAACCCGGCCGAGCTGCTCGCGATGCCGATATACTACACGGAAGTCAGGTTCCAGGGGGTGCAGAACCAATGAAACGCGGCTTCACGATACTCGAACTCCTCGTGGCGACCCTCCTGCTCGGGATGCTCGTCTCGATCCTGACGATGCTCTTCAACCAGTCCTCGATATCGTGGCGCACCGGCCTCGCGGGCGTCGCCGACCTCGACAAGGTCCGCCAGAACATGGCCGAGCTGCGCGACGAGGCCGACAACGCGTACGCGTGGGAGAACAAGGTGCACCGCATCCTCGGGCTGTGGGACGACCAGGGGCGCCTGCGCACGCGCGCCTGGAACGTCGGCTCCGAGCAGGGCGGGGCGAACGACGCGGGCTTCCTGCAGAGCAAGTGCGGGAGCGTCGGGCGCACCGACGCGAAGCTCTCCGACTTCAAGACCACGCCCGTCGGCAGCGGCGACGCCGGCGGCGGCATAAGGACCTACACCGTGAACGTGAAGTGCGACGGGCCCGACGGCGAGCCCGACACCTGGGACGACATCTGGAGCTACCCCGATGAAATCAACTGAGAAGGGATTCACGCTTGTCGAGCTCCTGGTCGTCCTCGGGATGATCGGGGTGCTCATGGCCGCGCTTTCGTCGTCCGTCGTCGCGGCGCAGGGCCGCGCGAGGATCGCCAAGGCCCAGAGCGAGGTCAAGGTGATATCGCAGGCCGTGCTCTCCTACGAGAACTACAGCAAGACCCGCGAGCCCCCGACCGAGACCGAGGTCAAGAACTTCCTCATAGGCCGCGGCGGCACGACCGAGTCCGGCGACAAGATCCCGGCCGCGCTCATGGCGCAGCTCAACTCGCGCGGCGAGATGCTCGACCCGTGGGGCCATCCGTACAGGATCTCGATCAAGAAGGGAAGCGCCAGCATCTCCATGTCCAGCGCGTCCGGCGCCATGCAGACCGGGTTCTACTTCCCCAACTTCTACAGGCTCAGCGAGGAGGAGCGCAAATGAAGCGCCTTCAGTCCAGGCGCGGCAGCGCGCTTCTCATAGTCCTCGGCATGCTCGCGTTCATGATCGTGTCCGCGGTCGGCTTCGCGGCGTACATGCGCTATTCCCGCCTGCCGTCCAGCTACCTCAGGCGCTCCAGCGCGTCGAGGATGCTCGCGAAGGCAGCCGTCGCCGAGGCGATAGACGCGATCGACCTCGCCGTCAACGACAACCCCCACCCGGGCGTCGGCACGAAGTGGCTGTCGAGCGACAGGATGGGGACCGGTGCCGGCGACGTGAACCGCAACCGCAACGTCTGGATCTCGCGCGTCCTCTTCGGCACCAACTCGATCTCGGGCGTCAACTTCGGCGACGGCGCCGGCGCAAGCCAGCTCTCCAGCCTGCTCTCGTCGGACAGGGAGGGCGTCGCGACGCCGCTGTGCCTGGAGGCGCTCGCCTACATCCCGACGCCGCTCGTCAACGAGGCGAGGTTCCTCTCCAAGCTCACGCCGACCGCGCAGTGGAAGTCCTTCGGCTTCGACGTCGGCCGCTACTGCTTCCTGGCGCTCGACGTCTCCGACTACTTCGACGTCAACCGCCTCATGGCCGACATGCCGCGCTCGTCGTCGTCCAACGGCCGCATATCGCTGGCGTACATGTTCGAGAACGGCGCCGAGCACAAGAACCCCGGAAGCGGCGCCCGGCAGTGGGATTCGTTCATGGACAGGTACCGTACCCTGAACCCTGACACATTCCAGGTCGAGTTCGGCGGAAAGTACCCCCTCATATCGGTCGCCGACTTCAACCTGGCGCTCGGGCGCCAGGGCGGCATCGGCAGGATCAAGAGCCCGTTCTACGACTATGTCACAAGCGGCGGCTCGCGGACCGGCTTCTACGGCACCGAGAGCACCGAGGACGAGGACCAGTACCGGCGCATGACCTTCGTGACGGACGGGTGGTTCCCGCCGGCGCGCAGGACGTCCGCCTCCGGGCGCGGCGCCGCCGCGGCCGAGGAGGGGGAGGACCTCCTGGACCTCAACGACGGCGCGAACCAGCCGTACGCGATGAACGTCCTGAACACCAGGGGCGGCGCCAGCCCCTCCCTCACCTCCACGCTGATGAGCCAGGCCATGCAGAACAAGGACCAGTGGCTCTCCAGGCTCGCGGGCCTCGGCGGCGCGGCGCTCTTCGACTACCTCGACACAGACCACGTCCCCGTCTCGCTCGCGATCCCCACGACCGAGCGCGTGCCGATGATATGCGGCATCCGCCCGCAGTTCCAGGGCTCGTCGCTCGCGATAAGGAAGCAGGCCGGCGACATGACCGGCGAGAACGGCGGCGCGCTCGACATGGTCAGCCAGACCCGCCGCGTCGAGGTCGTCGTCTCCTACAAGATCGACAGCGCGAAGTTCGTCCCCGGTTTCCAGGGCGGCGACATCGCGACCGTCGTCGCGTATCCCTTCAGCCACTCCGACGACAAGGACGCCTGGCCCTTCAACATCGACGGGCGGTTCTCGATGTTCTTCTCGTCCGACAGGATGAACCTCAGGACCGAGAACGCCGGCACCGACATCCTGCACCTCCCGACGCCCATGATCCCCAACTCCGGCCTGGACGCGGCGACCGGCGTCATGAACGTGAAGCTCGAGCCGCAGCCGATCGCGAAGTTCGCGAACATAAGGGAGCCCGCCGACGCCGTGAAGGAGCTCCACAACAGGATGTCCACGGGCGCCGGAGCCCTCGGCACGCAGCTTTCCATGGAGGGCAACGACCTCCTGCGCGTCACGTACAGATGGACGCAGACCGCCACCACGAGCATGCAGGGCGGCTTCGCGCAGAAGACGTTCCTGCCCGAGTTCGACACCGTGTGGCAGAACCCCGGCGCGGCGGTCGGCGCCTACGGACTGCAGGTCGAGGCGCACTCGGCCTTCAAGGTGCTCAAGACCAACGGCACCGTCGACCCCGACTTCACCGACGCGAAGCTCAGGGAGTACATCCTCGCCGGACCCGACAAGGGCCCGAAGCTCTACCTCAACTCCGCCCTGTGGCTCAGGGTCAGGTCGAGCGACAAGACGGTCGACATGGTGCCGGCTTGCATCCTTGACGACAAGTGCCAGAACAACATCGGCGACGCGCAGATGCTCGGCTCCGTGCTGGGCGACCGCCTCGGCAAGGCCTTCCCGCTGATGCTCTTCGACCCCCAGGTCGAGTTCACGCTCTCGGTCAACGAGCTCAACGCCATGGAGAGCGCCCCGAAGGAGATCAAGCTGACGCCCGAGGCCGCGATGGTCGCCGACCCGAGGTTCAACCACGCGCCCGAGAACTGGTTCGCCGTCTCCGGCAACATGACGAAGGAGACCTGGCTCAACGGCAACCACGCCAAGGACAACGACCGCGACGGCGACATCTTCATGGCGACGAGCGACGCGGGGTACCTGCAGAGCAAGTACGAGCTCGCGTTCCTCCCGCGCCTCACCAACCTCAAGAGCTACGGCAGCGACGCCGTCATCGGCAACCTGCCTACCTTCGCCGCCAGGCAGAAGCTGCCGGACAACTTCGCGGATGCGCGCCAGGCCGCCTTCATGTGGCGGACGTACAACCCATTCGACGAGGACGAGGAGGCGTTCGAGGACATGCCGTGGACGAGCGAGGGCAACGGCTTCAAGGTTAACCCGTACTCCGACTCCCAGTACGTGCTGATGGCGGCCCTCGCGAACACGCCGGTCGACTGGAAGCGCGCGTCGACGAACAACGTCGGCGGCTCCACGAGCGAGTGCTCCGCGGACTTCGAGTCCGCCTCCGAGTTCAACAGGAAGTACGCCTGGAACGCCTACGTGACGGACGAGAGCTGCAAGATGACGTGGGAGACGCTCTCCAAGATCGCGTCCCAGTACATGGCGCGGGTCAAGGCCGCGGGAATGCAGGACAAGAGCTGGAAGGATGCGTGGCAGGAGATGGACTGGTACGGCGACGACAACACCTTCTGCGACGTGCCGCTCGCCGGCGAGGACGACAGCCTCTGGGTGGCGGACCGCAAGTTCCTCTACGGATACTGGCGCGACTGCTTCGCTGTGAAGCAGCAGCTCTACCTGGTGTTCGTCCGCGCCGAGCCCATGATGATGGGCGGCGATTCCGGGGCCCTTGCGCCCCCGCAGCTCAGCGCGCGCGCGATGGCGCTCGTGTGGCGCGACCCGACCGCGTCCTCCGACGGCAAGAGTCCGCACCAGACGAGGGTGCTTTTCTACAGGCAGTTCGACTGAGGCCTCGCCAAAAAAGGAGAATAAGATGAAGAAGGCGTTCACGCTCATTGAGCTTATCGTTGTCATCGGCATCATCGCCGTGCTGATGTCGGTCCTGATGGTCCACATCTCCAACAGCACCGACTCCGCCCGCGCGGTGAAGTGCCTCGCCAACATGGGCAACCTCGCCCGCGCCGTGCAGCAGTACGGGTCGGTGAAGGGGGTGTACCCGATCGCCGGCTCCGTGGAGCGCCTAGGGTTCGACGAGAGCCAGGGCATAAGCAACGTAAAGGAGCGCTACTCCGAGCTCCCGGGCTGGGTGAGCTGGAACTCCGCCGGCCAGTACAGGAACCACCCCTCGTCGCACATCGCGAGCGCGGGCTTCTTCACGTCCGCCTACGACCCCGACGAGTACGCGAGGGACTACTGCCTCACCAACGGCGCGCTCTGGAAGTACATCGGCGCGAACGCGTCGTGCTACACGTGCCCGGACCACGTCCTCAAGATGGAGAAGAAGCAGATAAAGCCGATCTGGAGCTACGTCATGAACGGGTACTTCGGCTACGACGAGTCCCGCGGCGGCGGCGCACGCTCGGAGCGCTGGGGCGGAATCGAGTACAACACCGTCGCCAAGGCCGACAGGCGCCTCCTCTTCGCGGAGCTCCAGTGGGAGGATCTCAACGGCGCCGCGGCCAACCTCTCCTCGTCCGCCGGCTTCGAGAACGACTGCACGCTGCAGTACAAGGAGAAAGACGGCGCCGAGACGATCGGCTTCAACCACAAGTCCGGCAAGAACATCGTCGCCCATGTGGCGTACGCCGACGGTCACACCGACCGCCTGACGATGCCGAAGCGCGGACTCGGCACGTCCGAGCTTGTGGAGCTCACCAAGTGGCTCTGCGAGGGCAAGGACGTCTCGTTCAACGGAAACCGCTACGAAGAGCTGAAGGACTAGGCATGACGAGGCTCATGATCGTCGACGACCACCCGATGGTCCGCGAAGGCCTGGAGGCGATGCTCGACAGCGAGGACGGATTCGAGGTCGTCGCCCTGGCCCCGACGGGCGAGGCGGCGGTGGAGGAGTACGCGAAATCCCGCCCCGACGTGGTGCTGAGCGACGTGCGCAGGCCAGGCATGGACGGCTTCGGCATGCTGGAGAAGCTGAGGGCCGCCGACCCCGCCGCCCGCGTGCTGCTTCTCGCCGGGATGCCGCTCAGGGAGGAGGAGATGCGGGCGCGCCGCGAGGGCGCGAGGGGCTATCTCCCGAAAAGCGTCGACCAGGACAAGCTCACTGCGGCCATACGCGCCATCGCGTCCGACCCCGCCGCCTTCGCATGCGAGGAGTTCCAGGCCGCGCCGTCGATCCTCACCGCCCGCGAGATGGACGTCCTCAGGCTCGTCGCCCAGGGCAACCAGCGCGACCAGATTGCGACCGCACTCGGCATCGGCGCGGAGTCCGTCAAGACCCACCTCAAGGGCATCATGACGAAACTCGACTGCCCGAACGCGACGAGCGCCGTCGGCCGCGCCTACGAGCTAGGCATCCTGAGGGCGTAGGGAAGGGGCTCTGGCCGAATGTCCGGACTCCTCCTCCTCGCCGCCGCCCTTACCAACTTCTGCGGAATCGTCACCTTCGAGCGCGAAGGGCTCCCGTTCTTCTTCGTGTCCGACGACTCGGGCACCAGCTGGCGCATAGAGCGCGCCGCCGGCGAAAAGGTCGCCGTCGGAGACCGCCTCGAGCTCTCCGGCGAGCGCGAGCCGTCCGCAAAGCACCGCCTCGCCGACGCGAAGATCAAGCTCCTCGGCAACGACCCCGCGGCGGTTCCGCCGCCGCGCCGCGTCACGATAGCGGATCTCTTCGCGGGCATAATGCCCTACGGCAACCCCGCCTGGTACGGCTGCATGGCCGAGACCGAGGGAATCCTCCGCGACGTGAACCGCCGCCAGTCCACGACCCAGCTCCTCGTCGGCGAGGGCGACAACAACATCCAGGTCGAGCTGCCCTGGGCGCTCGAGGAGGCGCTCCCCGCAAACCTCCTCCAGGGCGCGCGCGTGCGCGTCACCGGCGCCGTGGCCTATACATCCATCGAGAACTACGAGGAAGGCGTGTTCGGGCGCATAGAGAACGTGGAGCTCATACCC
>JAFRJH010000197.1 GCA_017432385.1 Kiritimatiellia bacterium | reverse complement strand
GTGGTTGCCGGTTTCGACAGCAAGGCCGTGCAGAACGTCACGATCTCCGGCGTGGCTTCGCTGTCGAGCGGGGCCTTCAGCCATTGCAATAGCCTGCGGACGGTCGAGCTTGCCGACGACAATCTGGGCGACATCGGCTACACTGCCTTCTACGACAACAGCAGTCTCGTCTCCATCGTCATTCCGTCGACCGTGACCAACATCGGCGGCTACGCCTTCTCATACTGCGGATCCCTGAAGAGCGTCGTGTTCGAGCCGGACGCGGCCCCTGTAGTCGGAAGTAGGGCCTTCGAGTACATCCCCTCGGACGCGGTGTTCTACACCCACGAGGGCGCGTCGGGATACGACGCCCCGCAGTATCCGTGGGACAGCTGGGGCGTAGTGATGTTGATGGATGACGGGACCGTCGGGCAGTCCGGCGCGATCAACGCGTCCGTCACCTGGCACGCGGGCGTGCCGTACCAGATCCTCGCGCCGCTGAAGGTGCGCGGCTCCTCGACCGTCCTAACGATCGAGCCGGGCGCGGAGGTGCGCTTCGCCGAAGGCGCCTCGCTCGCGGTGGAGAACGGCGGCGCGATCGATGCGGCGGGCACCATCGAGAACCCCGTCGTGTTCACGTCCGCCGCCGCGGCGAAGTCGGCCGGCGACTGGGCGTTCATCGGCGGCGACAACGGACGGATCAGCCTCCGCTGCGCGACGGTCGAATACGGCGGCGGCTCTTCGGGCGCTATCTACGGCTACGGCGCGCACATCGCGCTGGACCGCGTGACCGTGCAGGATTCCGCGGGCGGCGCGCTCGCGGGCACGTACGTCTACGCGACGAACACCGTCCTGCGCACAAGCGCCTCCGGCGTCGCCTCCGCAAACTGGAACGGCGACATCCGCCTCGTGAACTGCGTGGTCGACGCGTGCGGGACGGCGCTCGACAACGACCGCGCAACCGCGTACAACACGATCGTCGCGAACTGCGGCGACGCCGGGACGCGCGGCGGATTCCGCCGCAGCCTCTTCGACGCCCCGTGCCGCTACACTGCGGCGAACTACGGCTACGGCAACATCGCGGGCGACCCGAAGTTCCTGGCGGACACGTTCTACCGCATCGCGGCGGATTCGCCGGCGGTTGACGCCGGAAGCGGCGAATGGGCGCCGGAAGAGGACTACTTCGGCGCGGCGCGCATGGCGTCGACGAACGTCGTCGCCGTCGGCGAGCCGAACGCGCGCGGCATCTGCCCCGACATCGGCATCTGCGAAGTCGAGGGCCTCCTCGAGGTCAACCTGCCCGATCTCGCGGTCGAGGCGATCGAACTGCCCGCGACGCTGAACCCTGGCGCGGAGGTCGAGTTCGCCTACGTGGTCACCAACCGCGGCGACGGCGCGGCGCTCGCGCCGTGGACGGAGCAGCTGTGGCTCACGAACGAGGCGGGGTGCGTGCGGCTCCGCAGCTGGCGCGCGACCGAGGACATCTCCACGAACTCGGCGGCCGTGCGCGCGTTCACGGTCACGATCCCCGACACGATCGACCTTTCCGGCGGCGTCCGTGCGCTGGTGCGAGTGGACTCGGACGGCGAGGTCATCCAGAAGGACGAGTGCTCCCACGAGGCGCTGAGCGACGAGGTCGTGCTCAACGGAAAGCTCACGATCTCGATTGGCGAAAGCGTCCGCGAAGGCGGCTCGATCTGGGGGCAGGTCAAGCGCAGCGGCGCGAGGGATGCGGCGCTCGCCGTGGCGCTCGCCGTTGCCGGCGATGCGGCGGCGGAGGTCACGAACATGCCGCAGACGGTCACGATAAACGCCGGCAGCGCAACGGCCGGGTTCCACGTCAAGGTCGCGGACAACGCGGCGGTTGACGGTGATCGCGCCGTCGTCCTCTCCGCAAACGCAGACGGATTCACCGCCGTCGCGAAGCCTCTGACGATTGTCGACGACGAAGTTCCGCAGCTGACGCTCGAGGTCGTCGGCGCGAACGGCGGCGCGTTCACGGAAGGCACTAACCTCACGGTGCGCGTGCGGC
The DNA here is from genome assembly GCA_017432385.1 of Kiritimatiellia bacterium. Lineage (GTDB taxonomy): Bacteria > Verrucomicrobiota > Kiritimatiellia > RFP12 > UBA1067 > UBA1067. Next base: position 543 of record JAFRJH010000197.1, on the reverse strand, counting down.
GTCCGGCATCCGTTTCCGACAAGCCGCTCACGGTCTACCTCGGCGGCGTCAGCTCGTCGCAGTTCGCGTATCCATCCTCCATCACGCTTGCGGCGGGAGAGGAATACGCCGAGTTCGCGTTTGCGTCCGTGAACGACACGTCGAGCGAACTCGCGGCGGCGCTGAGCCTGCGCGCGTCCGCAAGCGGCTACGCGAGCGCGCAGTACGACTTCACGCTGGAGGACGACGACATCCCGGGCGTGTCGCTCACGCTCTCGCCGAAGGCGGTCTCGGAGGGCGCGGGGCTGAACGCGGTGTATGCCGTTCTCGCGCGGACGGACGACGATGCCGAGAAACTCAAGAAGGCGATTACGGTTTTCTTGACGGCGAGCGAGGAGAATGCGCTCATCATGCCGGAATCCGTGACGATACCGGCGAACACGCGGTCCGTCCGCTTCGCGATCGGTGTCGTCGACAACGCGGAGATGGAGACGGGCGGCGGAAGGGTCGTGACCATTTCGGCGGCGATCCGCATCGACTCCTGCGGCTGCTCGTGGCGTCCGC
>JAFRJH010000196.1 GCA_017432385.1 Kiritimatiellia bacterium | reverse complement strand
GACCGCAGCACGGCCGCGGGCACCGCGGCCCTGAGAACGCTCTCGATAGGCGAAGCTGTCCGCGCGGCGACGAGCCTGGCGAGCTCTATGAGCCTCGGCGAGAAGAACGGCTCCGGATCAAGCACCGCCGATACGGGCTTGAGCGCCAGCGACGCGGGTGCCGCGGAGTCCGGACAAAGCTCCATGGCGAACCCGCGCGCCGAACGGTGCCCGAACGGAACGGAAAGAAGCTGGCCGACGGCCAGCTTCTTCTCAAGCTCTTCCGGTATCCTGTAGTCGAAAAGCCGGTCAAGCGAAAGGTCTATGGCGACCTTTACGAGCATGCAGCCTTAAAGATCCATGATCTCGGGCTGGTTCTTGTAGTTTCCGTTGTCGAAGCCCTGGCGGTTGAAGATGACGGTGCAGAGGGAGTACTTGGACTTGATCGTCGCAGTGGCGCCGCCCTTGCGCACCAGCACCCAGGCCTTGTTGCCGAACGGGGTGTTGTAGGTGGAGCTGAACTTCACCTTCTCGGGCGACTTGCCGTCGTACTTCTTCAGGTGGCTGTTCAACGAGGAGTAGTCGACGTTGCGGCTGACCATGACAGGCAGGACGTCGGGCATCTCGCTCTGGATGTTCTTCGTGACCAGCCACGCGATGTTGTCCTTCTTGAACTCGGTGCCGGTGAGGCCGGGCACGCCGCTGCCGGAGACAGTGCTCACGTCGACGTTGACGTAGGGCTCCCACTCGGGCGTGCCGTACGCGGCGTCGCCGCCCTTCATGCTGAAGAGGTAGTTGAAGAAGTCGGTCGTGTTGGAGGCCTTCTTCGTCGCGATGTCGTCGCTGGTGTCGGTCGAGTCAACCTCGTCCTGGGGCCAGACGGAGGCAAGGCCGGCCGCCTCGCGTTCGGTGTTGCACTGCGTAATGGCCACGAACAGGTTGCGGCCGCGCATCGCCATTGCGTTGGTGTTCGCGGAAAGCATCGCCGAGTTGATGGCGGGGAAGAGGGCACCCATCAGAATGCCGAGAATGCCAATGACGACGAGAAGTTCGACTAGCGTAAAGCCTTTGGACAGTGTTTTCATTTTTATACCTCTTTTGAGTTTGGTAGATATTATCTCACAAATTTCATTTCCGTTCAAGTGCTCTTTTGAGATATGGAAGGTAGGACACGGTGTAGGAGCGGAAGCTCTCGGCGTTGAGAAGTATCATGGCGCACTCGACCGCATAGCAGCTCCAGAGCCACCGGCACTGCCATTCGGCGGGAACGAGGGCGTGCAGCCAGAGGAACGTGTAGACCCAGCCCGCCGCCGGGAACGAGAGCGCCGTGCGCACCTTGCCGATTGCCCTCGCCGCCACGTCCGCCCCGTACATCGCGCCCACGGAACGCATGAACGTCACCCAGAGATCGCGCAGGATGTAGAGAATCGTGAACATCAGCATGACCAGGCCGTGCACGGCGGACTCCCCCTGGCGCATGACGAGCCAGGTCAGCGCGGGAAAGGCGACGACATAGAACACCTTGTCCATAAGCGGATCCGCCATCTTGCCGAGCGGCGAGACGACGTTCCACTTTCGCGCGAGCCACCCGTCGAACGCATCCGTAAGCCCCGACAGCAGCATCGCGACCGCCGCGACCGCCCCGAACCAGAGGCTGCCGCGGCACTCGCCGACGACGGCGAACACGAGCCACGCGAAAATCAGGGGGACGCGGAAGAACGTGAGCCCGTTGACGATCGCCGAGCGGGAGCTCACTCCTCGGCGAGCCCTTCCTCGACGACGTTCTGCATCGCGCCGAGCGCCTCCTGCATCTGGACCAGCTTGGCCTTGAGCGACTGAATGACCTGCTCGGACTTCTGGAAGTTCCTGCGCGTCGCGAAGAGCTGCTTGAGTATCTCGCCGGGGTCGAGGTCGAGGTCGGTTAGCTGCATGCCGTCGGGAATCGGCACGAGGACCTCCTTGCCGCACTCCGAGCAGTTGATCTGCAGACCCGCGCCGCGGTAGTCGATCGCCAGGTTCTTGCCGCAGTACGGGCAGTCGAACACAATGTCGGTGTCGCGGATCTCAACCTCTTCGCCTTCGGCCTCGCGGACCTCGGCTTCGTTCTTCTTGTCTTCGTCGGCCATGGCTTCTGACTCCTTATGTTGGGGTTGTGCAGTTTGCCGTTCTTGCAGTGTATTATATAAAAAAAAGCGCCGCGGCGCAACCGCCGCGGCGACCTTTTCGCCTGGCATCCGGAACGCTCAGGCGTTCTTCGCGATGTCGACAATCGTCTTGAAGCCCTCGGGGTCGTTGATGGCGATCTCGGAGAGCATCTTGCGGTTGAGCACGACGCCGGCCTTCGTCAGGCCCGCGACGAGCTTCGAGTAGCTGATCCCGTTCTGGCGGGCCGCGGCGTTGACGCGGGCGATCCACAGCTGGCGGAAGTCGCGCTTCTTCAGCTTGCGGTGCTCGGTCGAGAGGCGCATGGCGCGGTCGACGGCCTCGGTCGCGGTGCGGAAGAGCTTGGAGCGGGCGCCGTAGAATCCCTTCGCCAGCTCAAGGCGGCGGCGGCGGCGTTCGCGGGACGCAGGTGCATTGGTAACGCGCATGGTGTCTGTTCTCCTCTATGTCAGCCCTGCAGCATGCGCTGCATGGTCTTGGTTACGGTCTTGTCGGTCACGGTCGTGCCGCGGAGATTGCGCTTGCGCGCGCGGGTCTTGTAGCCGTTGAGGTGGCTCTTGCCGCCCTGCGAGCGCATTACCTTGCCCCCGGCCGACATTTTCATGCGCTTGACGGCGCACTTCTTCGTTTTCATCTTAGGCATAGTTGTTCCTTTTACCTTTCTTCCTTACCGTTCGGGCAGTCGGTTATTAGCCCGATCCAGACGGAAATGCCGCGTATTATACGCTTTTTCCCCGCAGCCCGTCAAGGGGGGGCGGGTCAGATTCGCCGGGGTGTCTCGATGCCGAGGATCCCGAGTCCGGTCGACAGGACCGTGCCGAAGAGCCCGCACAGCCTGAGCCGCGAGCTCCTGACCGGCTCCTCGCTCTTCAGGATCGGCGAGCTTTGGTAGAAGGTCGAGTATAGCTGCGCGGTCTGGAAGAGGTAGTCCGCGAGCACGCTCGGCTTGTACGCCTCGGCCGCCCTGACGACAGCGCCCGGGAACTCAAGGAGCTGCAGCGCAAGCCGCTTCTCGGCGGTTGTCGAAACGACGAAGCCGGCATCCCCGGGCGGGGGTTCGGAGCCGCCATGGGCCCCGTCCGCTCCGCCCGCCTTCTCCATGAGCGAGCACACGCGCGCGTATGCATACTGGAGATAGGGCCCGGAATTGCCCTCGAGCGCAAGCGCCTTGTCCCAGCTGAAGTCGATGTCGGTGATGGGGTCGTGCGAGAGGTCGGTGTACTTCACCGCGCCGTAGCCGATCTGCTCGGCGAGCCTCTCGTCGCCGCCGCGGTCCTTCACGATGTCGTACGCGCGCCTCTTCGCCTCCGCAAGGAGCTCGTCCAGCTTGATGAGGTTGCCTTCGCGGGTCGAGATCGCCTTGCCCTGGAAGCTCATCAGCCCGAACGGGACGTGCACGAGCCTGACGTCGGAGTACCCCATCTTCGCGGCAATCGAAAACCACTGCCTGAAGTGGAGCTGCTGGCGCGCGTCGGTGACGTAGATGATGCGCTCGGGGCTGTACTCCTCTACGCGCGTCTTGACGCACGCGAGGTCGCTCGTCGTGTAGTTGTAGCCGCCGTCCGACTTCCGGACGATCGCGACGCCCAGCTTCTCCGCCTCGAGGTTCACGACGAGCGCGCCCTCAGACTCGACGGCGAGCCCCATCTCCTGGAGCTTCGCGACGACGCCGGGCATCGTGTCGTTGTAGTACGACTCGCCGCGGTAGGTGTCGAACTTGACGCCGAGCTTCGCGTACATGCGGTCGAACTCGCCGATCGAGATGTCGATGAAGCGCTTCCAGAGCGCGAGGTTGTCCCTGTCGCCCTGCTGGAGCTTCACGAGCTCGGCCTTGCACGCCTCCTTCCAGGCGCCGTCCTCCTCCTTGGCCTTCGCGGCGGAGAGGACGTAGCACTTCTCAAGGTTCGCGACGGTCAGGTTGTCGCGCTCCTCCTGGGTGAGGAGCTCGCGGTAGCCCTTGATGAGGATGCCGAACTGCGTGCCCCAGTCGCCGAGGTGGTTGTCGGCGATGACGTCGTAGCCGAGCGAGCGGAAGATGCGGTCGATCGCGTTGCCGATCACGGTCGAGCGGATGTGCCCGATGTGCATCTGCTTGGCGGCGTTCGGGGACGAGTAGTCGATCACGACGCGCTTGCCCGCTCCCTTCTGCGGGATGCCGCAGTGCTGGGCGGACGCGAGCTCGCCGAGCCGGCCCGCGAGCCAGTCGCCGGAGACCGTCAGGTTGAGGAACCCGGGGCCCGCGATCTCCACCTTCTCGAAGCACGCCCTGTCCATGCAGTCCGCGACCTTCTGCGCCGCGTCGCGCGGCTTCATGCCGAACTTCTTCGCCAGCTTCAGCGCGTCGTTGCACTGGTAGTCGCCGAACCTGGGGTCCGTCGCAGGCACTACGCGCACCCCGCCGAAGTCCTCTCCCGGAAACGCCTTTTCGAAAGCCGCCTTTACAATCTCACTGAGTTCCATAGTCCGCGTATTATACCAAATCCGCGGCGGACGCGCATTCCGCGGCCGCGGTGTGGTATAATCGTCGCATGGCGGTACTGCTGCACGTCGACATGGACGCCTTCTTTGCGTCGGTTGAGCTCCTCTCCCACCCGGAGTGGCGCGGACGCCCCCTCGTCGTCGGCTCGGGACCCCATGAGCGCGGCGTAGTCTCAACCTGCTCCTACGAGGCCCGCAGGTTCGGCATACGCTCCGCGATGCCCTCGCGCACCGCATACCAGCTCTGCCCCCACGCGATATTCACGCCGCCCCGCATGGAAGCCTATTCGGCCGTCTCGGACAAGGCGTTCGAGGTCTTCTCGCACTACACGCCCTATGTCGAGGCCGTCTCGATCGACGAGGCGTTCCTCGACATCACGGGAAGCCTCCACCTCCACCGCGGCGAAACCGCCGCGGAACGCGCCGCCGCGCTGGGCGAGGCCCTGCGCGCAGAGGAGCGCGCGGCCTGCGGCGTCACCTGCTCCGTCGGCATCGCCCCGAACCGGCTCCTCGCGAAAATCGGCTCCGAGCAGCGGAAGCCCGACGGACTCACCCTCATGCCGTTCGAGCCGGAGGCCGCGGCCAAGTTCCTCGCGCCAAGGCCGATTGGCATCCTCTGGGGAATCGGCGCGAAGACGGTCCAGGCCCTGAAACCATACGGCATCGCGACATGCGGGGACATCCAGCGGCTCGGCAGGGGGAACGCCCTCGTCCCCGACGGCCTTGTCGACATGGCGTTCGGCATATCCGACGACACCGTCCGATGGGAGCCGGGCGAGGAGAAGTCCGTGTCCCGCGAACACACTTTCGGGGAGGACGTCTCCGACCGCGCCGTCGTGCGCGAAACGCTCCTTTCGCTCGTTTCGGACGTCGGGCGGCGCTTCCGCCGCGAAAGGCGGTGGGCCAGGACGGCGAGGCTAAAGCTGCGCGACGCCGACTTCAGCACCATCAGCCGGCAGATCCCGTTCGGGCGGCCCGCGCGAGACGACATCGCCTTCCGCAGGGCGGCGCTGGACCTCTTCGACAGGGCGTGGCCCGGGGGAACGCGGCGGCGCGGCGGCGTGTGGCTCGTCGGGTTCGGCGTAACGAACTTCTGCAGCGAGCCGGACGACGGCGCGCCGTCCCTCTTCGCCAGCCCGGAGGACGCGTCCCGCGAACGGCGTGAACGGCTGTCGGAAACGCTCGACTCCCTGCACGAGCGGGGCCTCATGCCCTAGCGTGCCGCATCCGCCCGCTACTCCACGTTGAGGTAGTACTTCGTGAGGAGCGGGAAGTCCTGCGGGTTGGGGCGGATGGCGTTTTCGACGAGGTCGACGACCTGCTGGTCCGAGAGGGTCTCGGTCTGCCGGACCTCGACCTCGTTGATCTGGTGCTCGAGCTCCTGCATGCGGGCGTGCTTGAGCCGGTACTCCGGGCCGTCGGGCAGGTTTTCAATCTCCTTCGAGAGCTGGCTGTACTCGGCTTCGAGGCGGACGCGCGGCGAGGTGAGCCCGGTGAGGAACTTCGCCTCCTCCATAAGCTGCCGCCGCGTGGCGCCGCCTTGGAAAACCGGAAGAACTGCAGCGGTCACCAGCGGCGGAGACGCCACGCGATCCTAAGCGATTCCTTCGCGATGCCGGCGGTGATCTTCGAGTAGCCCGCCACCCGGTCCGTGAAGACGATTGGAATCTCGACTGCGCGGAGTCCGGCGCGCCACGTGCGGTGGTTCATCTCGAGCTGGAACGAATAGCCCGCCGAAGCGACCGATTCGAAATCGATCTTCTCAAGCGTCCCGCGCCGCCAGCACTTGAACCCGCCCGTCGGGTCGCGGAACGGCATCCCCGTGACGGTGCGGATGAAAAGCCCTCCAGCCCGCGAAATGAGCCGGCGCTTGAACGGCCACCCCGGCGTCGCGCCGCCCGGCACGTACCTGGATCCGATCACGAGGTCCGCGTCCGCCGCCGCCTCGACGAGGCGCGATACGTCCTTCGGATCGTGCGAGACGTCGCAGTCCATCTGGACCACCAGGTCCGCGCCCATCTCGATCGCCCGCCGGAAGCCCGCGACGTAGGCGCGCCCGAGGCCCTCCTTCTTCTCGCGGTGGAGGACGCGGATGCGCGGGTTCGCCGCTGCGAGCGCGTCCAGCGCAGCGCCAGTTCCATCCGGCGAATTGTCGTCGACGAAAAGGAGCTCGACGTCGTGCTTCAGCACGGCCTCGGACATCGGGCCGACGTTCTCCTTCTCGTCGTACGTCGGTATAACGACTACCGTCTTCATTTTCCGAGCTTCCTCGCGGCGTCGAAAATCCTCACGGGATCGGGGAGGCGGCCCTTGCCGGACGTTCCGCACGCGAGGCGCCCGTCGTCCGGCTCGATCACCTTCACCCCGCGCGCGGCCAGGGCGGCGATGTTCTCCCGGGTCACGGGGTTCTCCCACATGCCGTTGTTCATGGCGGGCGCGACCAAGACCGGCGCGCGCGTCGCGAGCAGCGTCGAGAGGAGCAGATTGTCCGCGATGCCGAAGCGCATCTTCGCGATTGTGTTCGCCGTCGCGGGGGCGACGACGACGACGTCGGCGAGCTCCGCGAGCGAGATGTGGCCCGGCTTCCATTCCGCGGGCTCGGCGAACTCGTCGACCGCGACCGGGTTGCGGGAGATGGTGCGGAACGTGAGAGGCGATATGAACTCGCACGCGGCGCGCGTCATCACGACATGCACCTCGTCCCCGTTCTTCACGAAGAGACTCGCGAGCTCGGCCGCCTTGTACGCCGCGATCGAGCCGGTCACGCCCAGTATGATTTTTCTGCCCATGGCCGAATTATACCAAACATCCTTTCTGAAAGACAAGATTTGCGGAAGCGTCCGCGGGTTCACCTCCGCCGCCGTCAGCAAGCTGCGATGCGCGCCCTGAGATCCTCCACGGCGGCGCGCATGTCGGGCTTGCCGAACAGGTACGACCCGGCGACGAACTGGTTCGCGCCGGCCTTCGCCGCAAGCGGGATCGTCTCGGCGTTGCCACCGCCGTCGATCATGATGTCGAGGCCCGGACGTCTTTCCCTGATCCACGAAACCTTGGGCAGGCAGTCGGCGATGAACTTCTGTCCGCCGTACCCGGGATGCACCGTCATGACGAGCGCCTCGTCGACCTCGCCGAGGTACGGGGCGAGGATCTCGACCGGCGTCTCGGGGTTGAGCACGATGGCGGGCTTCATCCCGAGTCCGCGGATTCTCCTCAGCTCGCGGTGGAGGTCGCAGTCGGCCTCGATGTGGATCTGCAGGGTCTGGGCGCCGGCCTTCGCGAACGGCTCCAGATACAGGTCGGGGCGGTTCATCATCAGGTGGACGTTGCGGTACAGGCCCGGCGCGACGCGGCGCACGAGCGCGACGACGTCCGGGCCGAAGGACATGTTCGGGACGAAAGTGGGGTCCATGATGTCGATGTGCATGGCGTCCGCGCCGGACGCCTCGGCGCGCAGTATCTCGTCCGCAAGCCGTCCGTAGTCCGCCGCAAGCAGCGATGGCAGTATCTCTTTCTTCATCGTCTCTCCAGGAATCTTCCGCCGCGGCGTCCGGTCGGTTCGCCGTCGGCGTGCGTAATTATACCATTTACCATCACGCACTTCACCCCCGACGCGAACCTGTGGGGATCGGCATAGCTCGCGGCGGACGCGAAGGCGGCCTCGTCGAAGACAACGATGTCGGCGAAGGAGCCCGCGGCGATTCTGCCGCGCCCGGCGATTCCGAAGCGGTCGGCGGGGACGGACGTCATGCGGGCGATCGCCTGCTCTCGCGTGAAGCCGAGCGCGCGCACGCGTCTGTAGAACTCGGGCATCGTACCGTAGGCGCGCGGGTGGGGGTGGTCCGCCCCGAGCGGACCCCACGGCGCGCGGAGCGATGCGTCGGATCCGGGGACGATCCACGGCATGGAGAGTATCCTGTCGAGGTTCCCCTCGCACATTCCGAAGAAGAACGCGCCGGTCTTGCATCCGTCCAGCTCGAGGACGCGGCATACCAGTTCGCCGGGGGAGGTCCGTCCGGAGAGAAGCTCGGCGACCGTCCTTCCGCTCAGCGGCTTCGTCTCCTCGTGCCATGTGCCGCCGATCATGACCGTTGACCAGTCGCGGTCCGACGCGTCGATCTCCGCGGCGATCCTGGCGCGCAGGGCGGGGTCGGCGAGCCGCTTCATCTCGGCGGGCGCGGCGCCTTCCTGCGCCCAGTCGGGGAGGACGATGTCGAGGTCCGTGCCGGCGGCGCAGTAGGGGTAGCGGTCGGATCCGAGGAGGAGCCCCGAGTCCACCGCGCCGCCTATCTTCGCCAGCACCGCGTCGATCTTGCCCCAGTTGCGCCGTCCGCTCGTCTAGAGATGGGATATCTCGGCGCGTATCCCGGTCGCCTCCACGAGGGCGACCACCTCGTCTCTGGCCTCGAGGATGCGGTCGCCTTCCGAGCGCATGTGCGTCGCGTACATTCCGCCGCGGGTCGCGGCCACCTTCGCGAGCGCCGTCACCTCCTCCGGCGTGGAGTACCGGCCCGGCTGGTAGATGAGGCCCGTCGTGAGACCCCACGCGCCGGCATCCAGCGACTCTTCGAGAAGCCTTTCCATCCCCTTCTGCTCGTCGGGCGTCGCGGCGCGTCCCGCATAGCCGACGACGGAGGAATGGTTCCAGACCGGGGACGACGTCGGGCGCGTCGTGCAGCTGGTGTT
>JAFRJH010000195.1 GCA_017432385.1 Kiritimatiellia bacterium | reverse complement strand
GCTCGTGGTGGTTCTGCTGGCCGATAGCGTGGAACTTCGTCGTCCTCGCGCTCGTCTGGTTAGCGCGTCCGTACGGGCGCTCCGTCGCCGGCGCGGCGTTCTTCGCGCAGCTCGGCGTCAGCTTCTACGCGTACATGCCCATCGTCAGCGATCTCCGCAATCCGCCCATGAACTGGGGCTATCCGCGCACGTGGGAGGGCTTCAAGCACGCGATCCAGCGCGGCCAGTACGAGGCCATCGGCATACCCAGCTTCAGCGGCGAGGCCATTTTGGCAACCGAGTGGGCCGACTTCGTCGCCAAACACGGCAAGTCGGCGTTTTTGATGTGGTTTGTCGGCAAGATAGCCTCGTGCCAGGAGTTCTTCCGGTTTGTCTCGAACCAGATGGGCAACTATTTCCAAGACGTGCGCGTGCAGTTCACCGACCTTTTGATTCCGTTCGCGCTCGTGCCGTTCGCAGCCGGACACTGGATCGTCAAGAAGGAGAACCGCAAGGCGTTCTGGCAGTGGATGGTCCCGGCTTTCGTCTGCTTCCTCCTGATGAGCTTCCTTCTGCTGATGCTCGCGAACGTGAAGGGCGACCTTCAGGACGGCTTCATCCAGAAGGTGAAGTTCATCTCGTCGCACGCGATGCTGGCGCTCTGGATCGGCTACGGGCTCGTCTTCGCGGCCGTCTACGGAATATCCTTCGCGGCGAAGCGGAAAGTGCTGTGCGGCGCACGCGCCAAGACTGCTGCGGTTGCCATTGCGGCGGCGATGATTCTGGTCTCCTTCGCGTATCCGCTCATCGACAACTACTGCGGAAACTACGTCCTCGGCGTGAACGAGATCGCGTTCAAGCTCGGCGGAAGCGAGCAGAACGGACACACCTTCGGCTGGCAGTTCGGCGCTTACCAGCTCGACGGCGCGAAGGCGATAAAGGAGCAGATCACGGCGGACGAGGAGCCGCTGCCCGATCCCGACTGGCCTGAGCCGATGGAGCCGTACTCGATATTCTTCGGCGGCACCGACCCGGGCCGGTTCGTGCCCACCTACATGATCTACTCGGCCGACTACCGTCCCGACGTATACCTCATCACGCAGAACGCGCTCGCGGACGACACGTACATGTCGGTCGAGCGCGACCTCTACGGCGACGAGATATGGATCCCCTCCAAGGACGACTCGGCGGAGGCCTTCAACATCTACGTGGACGAAGTGCGCCGCGGCGTGCGTCCTGCGAACGGCGACCTGAAGATCGAGAACGGACGCGTCCAGGTCACTGGCGCCCTAGGCGTCATGGAGATCAACGGCATCCTCACGAAGATGATGTTCGACCACGACCGGCTCAGGCATTCCTTCTACCTCGAGGAGTCCTATGCCATCCAGTGGATGTATCCGTACCTCTCCCCGCACGGGCTCATAATGAAGATCAACGCCGACAAGACCGGCTACGACCCCAAGACCGCCGCGAAGGACCGCGACTTCTGGGACTGGTACGTCCGCAGGCTCCTCGACGACCCGATGTACCGCCGCGACTTCGCGGGGCAGAAGTCGTTCTCGAAGCTGCGCGCCGCGATCGCAGGCCTGTACGCGCGCCAGGGCCGCCGCAGCGACGCCGCGCAGGCTTTCCGCGAGGCGTGCCTCCTCTACCCGGCGTCGCCCGAGGCGTCGTTCCGCTACGCGCAGGAGGTGCTGCTCCCGTACCGCAGGTGGGACGAGACGCTCGAGCTCATGGAGTACACCGACAGGCTCGACCCCAACAACAAGCGCACGAAGGCGCTCCGCGACTACGTCGGAAACGTCCGCAGGGTCAACGCCATCATCGAGTCCCACGAGAAGAAGCGCCGCGAGGGCGGGACGCTCGACCTGCGCGAGACATACGAGCTCGCGCAGGCGTACGCGTCGATGGGCCGTTCGATGGAGGCGGCGCAGCTCGTCCGCGGACACATTGACGCCGCCGGCTCGGCGCAGGAGCTGAGGATGATAGCGACGATAGTCTCCGAGGCCGGGCTCAACGCCGACGCCGAGCGCGCGTTCACGAAGTACCTAAAGATGGTCCCCGCGGACGCCGGCGCATGGACGGCGCTCGCCAAGGCGCAGCGCAGGATCGGGCGCTCGTCCGAGGCCCTGAGGAGCATGCAGATGGCCTTCCGCGCAGACCGCGACGGAACCGCCGCGCTCGTCGACAGGGACGAGGAGCTCTACGAGATATCGAAGCCGCTGTTTCAAAATCCAAGGAGTAAATGACAATGAAAGCACCCAAGAAGGGAATCAAGTGGGAGGAGCTGGGATTCGGCTTCTCCGACGTCAACTGCCACCTGAGAATGACATGGAAGAACGGAAAGTGGTCCAGGCCTGCGTTCGTCAAGGACCCGTGGATCACGATGCACATCGGCGCCGCGTGCCTCCATTACGGACAGGAGTGCTTCGAGGGCATCAAGGCGTTCCGCCAGAAGAGCGGCAAGATCGTCATCTTCCGTCCCGACGAGAACGCCAAGCGCATGTACAGGACCGCGCAGCGCACCTGCATGCCGCCCGTCCCCGTCGACACGTTCCTCGAGTGCTGCAAGGCAGTTGTCAAGAAGAACGCCGAGTACGTCCCTCCGTTCGGCACGGGCGGCTCGATGTACCTGCGTCCGCTTCTCATCGGCACAGGTCCGCAGATCGGCGTCGCCCCCGCCAAGGAATATACATTCATGATCATGGTCATGCCAGTCGGCGCGTACTACAAGGGCGGCATCAAGCCCGTCCGCGCCGTGATCTTCGACCAGTGGGACCGCGCGGCACCCCACGGCATGGGCGACGTCAAGGTCGGCGGAAACTACGCCGCCGGCATCTTCGCCCATGAGAAGGCGAAGAAGGAGGGATGGCCCGTCGAGCTCTATCTCGACGCCAAGACGCACAAGTACATCGAGGAGTTCGCGACGTCCAACTTCGCGGGCATCACCAAGGACGGGAAGTACGTGACGCCCGACTCCTGCTCGGTGCTCCCCTCGGTCACGAACATGTCGCTCAAGCAGTGCGCCAAGGACCTCGGCATCAAGGTCGAGTGCCGCCCCGTGCCGTACACGGAGCTCAAGAAGTTCAAAGCGGTCGCGGCGCTCGGCACCGCGGTCGTCATCACCCCTGTCTGGGAGATAACCCGCAACAAGGACGTCATCAGGATCAGCGATCCGGAGACGGTCCATCCGACGCTGCAGAAGCTCTACGACCGCGTCCAGGGCATCCAGTACGGCCTTGTCAAGGACACGCACGGCTGGTGCCTCGAAGTGAAGTGACGTAGGACCTGTGGAAAGGGAATGGGTCGAGAAGGCAGTCGACGGCGCAGCCGTCGACGCCCTCGTGTCGGCTGGGTGCGCTCCGCTCGTCGCCCGGGTCCTCGCCCTGCGCGGCGTGGATCCCGGCGGCTTGTCCTCGTTCCTTGATCCGTCCCACCACGACCTCGCCGCGCCGTCGGAGCTTCCCGGAATCGACGCCGCGGTCGCGGTGGTCATGCCGTTCGTCCGGTCCCGGAGGCGCATCGTCGTCTTCGGCGACTACGACTGCGACGGAGTATGCGCGACGGCCATCCTGGTCAAGACTCTCGAGGCCCTCGGGGCGTCGGTCTCGCCGTTCATACCCAGACGCACGGACGAAGGGTACGGGATGACTGACGCGTCGCTCGCGCGCATGAAGGCGGAGAACCCCGACGCGTCGCTCGTCGTCACCGTCGACAACGGCATAAACGCGGTCGAGCCCGTCGCGGCGCTAAAGGCGGGCGGCATCTCCGTAGTCGTGACGGACCACCACCTTCCCGGAAGCGAGCTTCCCGCCGCGGACGCCCTCGTCAACCCGAAGGTCTCCGCCCCGCCGCGCCTGGAGTCGCTCTGCGGCGCAGGCGTCGCGTATATGCTCGCCCGCGCGCTCGTCGAGTCCGCTCGGCGCGATACGGGCGACTCGTCGCTTGCCTCGGGGATGAGCGGACGCATCTTCGTGATGGCGGGGCTTGCGACCGTCACGGACATAATGCCGCTCCTGGGACAGAACCGCATACTCGTCTCCGAGGCGCTCCGCCACTTCCGTTCCTGGGCGCCGGTCGGACTCCGCGAGCTATACGACCGCGTCGCGCGCTCGGGCGTCCAGCGCATGACGTCCAGGGACTTCGGTTTCATGATCGGACCGCGCATCAACGCCGTCGGCCGAATCGAGGGACGGTTCGGGACCGCGATGAACGCGCCGCTCGGCCTCATGCTCGGGACCGACCGCGAGAAGGCACGCGAGTTCGCGAGGATGGTCGACGAGTGCAGCTCGGTCCGCAAACGCTACGAACAGGCGATGACGGACATGGCGATGAAGCTCGTCGCCCCAGGCGCCGCCGGACAGGTCATATATCTCGACGGCTCCTGCGAGTCGGTCCATCCCGGCGTCGCCGGCATAGTCGCCTCGCGCGTCATGGAGCGTCTTGAAGGCGCGTGCCCTGTATGCGTCCTCGTGGACGGAAGGGGATCGGCGCGCGCGCCGGCCGGCTACAACCTTCGCGACGCGTTCGAACGGTGCTCCGAGCACCTTTCGCGGTTCGGCGGACACGCCGTCGCGGCGGGCCTCGGCGTCGTCGCGGGGCACGAGAAGGCTTTTGCGGACTCCTTTGCGGCGGCCTGCGCCGCGCAGGCGGATGCGATTCCGCAGGCTGAGCGGGGCGTTGTCGGCGTCGACGCGTTTGTGGAAGCGAATGATCTCACCATGGGGCTGGCTGAGGAGCTGAGACGGCTCGAGCCGTTCGGCGAGGGCAATCCGGAGCCGGTCTTCGCAATCCGTGGCGCATGCATCACCGAAGTGCGGTCGCTTGGGGCTGAAGGGCGGCACCTGGCGCTTGCGGCGGACGGCGTACGCGCCGTGTGGTGGGGCCGCGGCGACCTTGCCGATTCCCTGCGCGCCGATTCCGCACATCCCCATGACGTCCTCTTCTCGCTCGACATCTCCACATACCAGCAGCCGCATCTCGAACTGCGGCTGGCCGGGTTGCGAAGAAGCCGTGACGCCTGATTTCGCCAATGTCAATGCCAGGAAGTTGGTCGCGCTGCGCCCTGCCGCCCGGCTGACGCGCCGCCGAAAATGGTATAATACCGTGTATGAAGCTTAGACTAAACAGGGAGTTCTTCCTCCGGCATCTCTTCGTCGCTGTTTTCCTGGCTGGCCTGTCGTGCTGGTTCGGGTATGACGGGTTCGTTCGCTACCCGCGCACGGACGCCCGCGAGCTCTACGTCTCGATCGAGGGCTCGGAGCCTCCTTCTGGCTGTGACCTCGAGGCGTTCAAGGCCCAGAAGACAAAGTCCCAGCACGGATTCGCGTTTCTGGCGCTCCTCGCGTCCGCCATCGTGTCGCTCCATCTCCTCGCGGTGTCGAGACTCCGCGTCTCGTACGACGACGGCGGGTTCGTCTTCGGGGGCAAGGGATATGCATACGGCGACGTGAAGTCGGTCGACGACTCGGCATGGGAGGCGAAGGGCCGGTCGAAGGCCGCTCTTTCCGACGGGCGCACGCTCGTCCTCGACTCCTGGCACCACGTGGGCGCGAAGGAGCTTCACGCCCTGATTGCGGCGGAGAGGTCGGCGCGATGACGGACTTCTCCAAACTCCTCAATCCGGAGCAGTGCTCGGCGGCGACGGCAGGGGACGGTCCGCTTCTCGTCCTTGCCGCGGCTGGAACCGGCAAGACTCGCACCCTCGTCCACCGCGTCGCGTATCTGATCGAGCAGGGCATCCCGCCTGGGCGCATTCATCTCCTGACTTTCACGCACCGGGCGGCGAAGGAGATGCTCGAGCGCGCCGAGAAGGTCGTCGGTGACGCCGCCTCCGAGATATGGAGCGGGACATTCCACTCCGTCTGCGCCCGTCTGCTGCGGCGCTACGGGGCGTTCCTCGGCTACGGCCCCGGCTTCCAGATCCTCGACGAGGACGACCAGAAGAAGCTTGTCGGCGAGATCATCAAGACGACCGTCAAGTCGCCGAAGGACTTCCCGAAGAAGGAGATCGTCGCCAAGATGATATCCGAGGCCGCGAACGAGTCGCGTCCGGTGGGCGACATCGCCGCCAGATGGCAGACCAAGGCGGCGGGCTTCACCCCAGGGGAGATCGAGGCGGTCGCCGCCGCGTACGAGGCGCGAAAGCGCGAGCTCGGCGCGATGGACTTCGACGATCTGCTCGTGAAGGGGCTTGAGCTCCTGAAGACCCAGGAGCGGGTCCGCGATCTCCTGCAGGAGCACTTCCTCCACATCCTCGTGGACGAGTACCAGGACACGAACGGCCTCCAGGCGGAGCTGACCGACATCCTTGCCGCGCGCCACCGCAACATAATGGCCGTCGGCGACGATTTCCAGTGCATCTACACGTGGCGCGGCGCGCGCATCGAGAACATACTCGACTTCCCCCAGCGCTGGCACGGATGCCGCATAGTGAAGCTCGAAAGGAACTACCGGTCCGTCCCTGGCGTTCTTGACGTCGCGAACGTCGTGATGCAGGACGCACCGAGCCAGTTCGAGAAGACCCTGCGCCCGACGCGCGGCGGCGACGGTGAGCTGCCGTGGCTCTACAGGGTCTACGACGGCAGGTCGCAGGCGCACGAGATACTGCGGCTCATCGACGAGGCGCGCTCGCTCGGCTACCGCTACAGCGACATCGCCGTCCTCTACCGCAGCCACTACCAGTCCATCGACGTGCAGATGGCGCTTGCGCGCAACCGCGTCCCGCACCGCATAACCTCGGGCGTCGGAGTCTTCGAGCAGGTCCACACCAAGGACGTGCTTGCATACCTGAGGCTTCTCGTGAATCCGGCGGACGAGCTGTCGTTCATGAGGCTTGCCTCGCTTCTTCCCGGCGTCGGCGAGTCCAGCGCGAAGAAGCTCTGGGACAGGCTCGGGCGCAGGTTCGACGCCGCGAGCGCCGAGTCGCGCGCCGCGCTCGGCGAAATGCTCGGCAAGAAGGCGAAGCCGCTCTGGCCGGCGCTCTCCAAGTGCTTCGAGTGCGCCGGGGAGCATATCGACGACGACGAGATAGGCGAGGTCGTGGAGGACTTCTGCGACCTCTTCTACGAGGACCATCTCCGCGACGAATGGGGCGACCAGGACGCGGAGGACCGCCTGGAGGACGTGAAGGAGCTCGCCGCGCAGATCGCGGGCGCCGAGCCGGCCTCGGGCGGATACGGCGAGACGGCGGACGCGTCCGAGGGCCGCCGCCGGCTCGAGGGCTTCCTTGCGGACGTCGCCCTCATGACGAACCTCGACGTCCGCAGAAACGACCCGGGGGCGGACCGCGTGACGCTTTCGACCGTCCACCAGGCCAAGGGCATGGAGTGGCCCGTAGTGTTCATACCATGGTGCTCGGAGGGGATGTTCCCTGCGGCGAAGGCTGCCGAGGAGGGGCGCGTCGACGAGGAGCGGAGGCTTTTCTACGTGGCTGTGACGCGCGCAAAGGACAGGCTCTTCATGTTCACGCCCGAGACGCGCAAAATGCCCGACGGGGGGATGTATCCGCTGGAGCGCTCGACATTCGTCAAGGAGCTTCCGCCCGAACTCGTCAACGCGCGCCGCGTCGCGAGCTACCCCGATCCATTCGACCGCGGCTACGGCGGCGGGGGATATGGCCGCGGCAGATCCGCCGCGCAGCAGTGGAAGACGAGCTGGCGGCGGTGACGGACGTCACTTCTGCGGCAGATGCCTCAGGCGGAGCTGTCCGCACGCGGCGTCCGCGTCCTTGCCGCGCGAGCGCCTGAGCATCGTCTGCACGCGGTTTTTCATGAGGACGTCGAGGAACATCAGCATCGTCCGCTCGTCGGGGGTCTCGAAATCCGGCCTGTGCGACACGGGCGAAAGGGGTATGAGGTTGACCTTGGCCATCGGGACGCGTCTGACGACCTCGGCGAGCTCCTCGGCGCATGCGCGCGAGTCGTTGACGCCCTTGATTACGGTGTATTCGAAGGTGATTATGCGTTTTGTGGCGGCCGTGTAGCCGGCGCAGGTCCGCATCAGGACGTCGATCGGCCACTTTCTGTTCACGGGCATGAGCCGCGAGCGAAGCTCGTCGTTGGGCGCGTGGAGCGACACCGACAGCTCGAACTGGATTCCCTCGCCCGCGAGGCGCTCGATGCCCGGCACGACGCCGCAGGTCGATATCGTTATGTGCCGCGCGCCCAGGTTCGGCCCGCGCCCGGCGTTGACGAGGCGCAGCGCCCGCATCGTCTCGTCGTAGTTCGCGAAGGGCTCGCCCATGCCCATTACGACGATGTTGGTTATCTCGCCGAGGCGGCGACCCGCCATGTATTCCGCCACGATCTCGTCCGACCTGAGCGAGCGCACGACGCCCTGCGAGCCCGACGCGCAGAACGCGCATCCCATGCCGCATCCGACCTGCGTGGATATGCACTGGGTGAAGCGCCCGGTCGCGGGTATGAGCACGGTCTCGACCGAGTTGCCGTCGTCGAGGCCCAGCAGAAGCTTTCTGGTGCCGTCGGCGGACTCTGAAATGTCCAGAGTCTCGGCGCGCGTGATCGGAAACTCGGACTTCAGCGTCTCGCGGAAGTCCTTCGGAAGCGTCGTCGCCTGGTCCCAGTCGTCGATGTAGTCGCGGTACAGCGACTGCAGGATCTGGTCGGCGCGGAAGGGCCGCAGCCCTTTTTCGGAGAGAATGGGCTTCCATTCGTCCGGCAATATGCTCCATGCGGGTCTCATTGCCGCGTATTATACCAAACCGGCGGCCGGTTTTTTGGTAGAATATGCCAAATGTCCAGCAGCAGCCAGAGCTCCCGAGACCGCGCGGTCGTCCGCGAAGCGCCGCCGATCCTAGAGGTCCGCAACCTGAGGATCGCCTTCCGCATCGACGGAAAGACGTCCGTGCCCGTCCGCGACGTCTCGTTCTCCATCCCCCGGAACGGACGTGTCGCGCTTGTCGGCGAGTCGGGGTGCGGCAAGTCGCTTACCGCGCTTGCGGTCGGGGGACTGGTCGATCGCGCGGAGATATCCGGCACGATAGAGGGGCGCCCCAGGGTCGCGTACGTATTCCAGAACCCGATGCAGTCGCTGGACCCCGTCATGCGGGTCGGCGCGCAGGTCGCGGAAGGCGTCCGCGGCGGATGCGACGTCGGCGCGCTCCTCCGCGACGTCGGGCTCCCGGAGAGCGCCGCGGGTAAATATCCGTGCGAGCTCTCGGGCGGACAGCAGCAGCGTGTCATGATCGCGTCCGCGCTTGCCCAGGCGCCGGACCTCCTGATCGCGGACGAGCCGACGACCGCGCTCGACGTGACGACGCAGAAGGAGGTTCTCGACCTCATCGCGCGCGTCGCGGACGAACGCGGAACGGCGGTGCTTCTCATCACGCACAACCTCGGGCTGGTCGCGAAGTACTCGCGGGAGGTGAACGTGATGTACGCCGGCGAGATCGTCGAGCGCGGCGAAACCCGCGCGGTCCTGTCCGCGCCGCGCCATCCCTACACGCAGGGGCTCCTCGCGTCCGTCCCGCGGCTCGACCTGCCAAAGGACTCGCCGCTCCTCGGAATCCCCGGCACGGTCCCGCCGCCCACCGCCTGGCCGTCTGGCTGCGCGTTCCATCCGCGCTGCCGCTTTGCCGAGCCTGGCTGCTCCTCGCCGTCGTTCGTCCGCTGCCCCAGGACTGCCTGACCACCTCTCCGCGCCTCCGGGACGGGATTGGCTATGGACACGGCGCGGTCATTTTTTGTAGAATAGGCGAAACTACGCTGAGGAGGACAGGCGATGACACTGGTTGCTGCGGCGCTGCTTGTGGCGGCGGACATATTCATGATGGGCGACTCGACGATGTGCGACCGCAAGCCCGATGCGGCCCCCCAGGAGGGCTGGGGCCAGCGCCTGCGCACCTTCACGAAGGACGGCGTGAAGGTCAACAACCGCGCCGTCGGCGGGCAGAGCTCCAAGACCTTCATCGACACCGGCCTGTGGCAGAAGGTCCTCCGCGACATCAAGCCGGGCGACTACGCTATCATGGCCTTCGGCCACAACGACGCCTCGAAGTCCAAGCCGCAGCGCCACACCACGAAGGAGGAGTATCTCGCGAACATGGGCATGTTCGTGGACGCCATACGCGGGAAAGGCGCGACGCCGATTCTCGCGACGTCCATCGTCGACGCGGGCGCCGTGCTTGAGGGGCCGGGCGGAAAGGTGACCGTCCGCACGAAGCACCTCGACCCGTACCTTGAGGCCACCCGCGAACTCGCCGCCGCGAAGGACGTCCCGCTCCTGGACCTCAACGCCGTCGCCAAGGAGGCGTTCGAGAAGATGACGCGGGCGGAGATCGACTCGCACTACATGGTGCTTGGCCCGGGCGAGTGCCTCGCCGCCCTCGACGGCAAGAAGGACCGCTGCCATCCGCGCGACAAGGGCGCCGACTTCTACGCGCGCACAGCGGTAAGGCTTGCGAAGAAGAATGCCCCTAAGCTCTACGCCGAATGCTTCAAGGACCCCGACACGGTCCCGTTCGTCCCGGCTCCCAGGCCGGCCGGGCTCGGGAAGCCTGCCGCCGCAGGTTCGACTGCCGCCTCGGGCGCCGCCGGGAAGTTCCATTCCTATTCCTATGACGAGCCGATGGAAATCGGCAACTACGACGTGACGCTCACCCTCGGCACTGGCAAGGGGCGGAGCGTAAACTACGTCAAGTTCATGGGCCGCCGTCTCGCGGTCGACCGCACCGACGTCGCGGCCGGCAAGACCGAGACCGTCACGTTCACGGCCCGCGTCCCCGGTCCATACACGACGCGCAGCGGCGACGAGAAGTCGAACCGCCGCCTCGTGATCGAGATGTTCTCCGACGCGCCGCAGGCGGACATGCCGGCGTTCGAGCCGCTTGTCGTGCCGAATCCGAAGGCGCGGACGATCTACCTCTGCGGCGACTCGACGGTGACGGACCAGAAGCACGAGCCCTGGGCCAGCTGGGGGCAGATACTTCCGGCGTTCGTCAAGAAGGGGTGGTCGGTCACCAACTTCGCTCGCTCCGGCCTCGCCCTCAAGACGTTCGAGGAGGAGGGCCGGCTCAAGAGGATATTCGAACATCTGCGCAAGGGCGACTGGGTAGTGGTCCAGTTCGGCCACAACGACCAGAAGATCAAGGGCGAGGAGGCCGAGAACGGGTACACCCGCAGGCTCAACGACTGGATAGACAGGATCCGCGCGAGGGGCGCGCATGTCGTCCTCGTGACTCCCGTCGAGCGTCGCCGCTTCAACGACAGAACCGGCGTTCAGGGAGCGAAGACGCTGTCGCGGTACGCCGATGCCGTGAAGGCCGTCGCCGCCGGGAAGAACGTTCCGTTCGTCGATCTCAACGACGCCAGCTACCGCATGCAGGGGAAGCTTGGCGCGAAGGGCTCGATCAGGCTCCAGCGCAACGAGAACGGCGAGAACGTCGACAACACCCACCACAACATCTACGGCGCGTACGAGATGGCGCGCATCGTCGCGGCGGGGCTTGCGGGCGTACCGGTCATCGGAGACGCCGTCCGCGACGCCTATCGCTCGTTCGATCCGGAGAATCCCGACCCCGAGCCGTCCATTCCCCCGAGCGGTAAGACCGACCTCACGAAGCCCGAGGGATCGTGATTCCGGGGACGCGCCCCGCGCGAATCATGGGATGATGGCGTCGAGGCGCTTTTCGCTGACGGGTTCCGCCGTGCGCAGCTCCTGGGCGAAGAGCGATATGCGGAACTCCTCCAGAAGCCACCGGAACCTCTCCAGGACCTCCGGCGCCGGACGCGACGCCGACCTGTCCGCCGCGGCCGCGCGGTACCGCTCCCAGTACGGCGCGAAGCGCGCCTCCTTCGCCGCGTCGCCGGACGGATTGGTTCGCGCGCGCTCGAGCCGCGTCGCTGCGCCTTTCAGGTATGTCGCGTAGCGCCTCAGGCTCTCGAGCGGCGTCGTGCGGGGAAAGCCAGGCGCCGCGAACCACACGAGCTGCGTCTGGACGGCTTCCGCGGCCGCGGACGGGATGCGTCCGTCGCCGTCGATGCGGCCTAGAAGGTCTCCTATGGACGCGAACGTCGCGCGGACAATCGCGGCGATCTCTGACTGCGTCCTTGCGATGTCCGCCATGCCCCGGTCTATGCGTCCGTCGAACTCCGCCGCGGACCTCACGGGCGGCCTTCCGCGGAGGAGCGTCGCCTTCACTGCGCCGGCGAGGATGTCCGCGGCGATTCTGCCGCCGTCGTATTTGATCTCCCTGATGTACATTGCCGCGGCGAAGGGCAGGGAGGAAGTGCTGAACTTCACCGTCGCCTTCGGGGCGAGCTTCAGGAGGTAGAGCCGCAGGACCCCCGCGTCGTGGACGCGCGCCGCCTCGTCCGCGTCGGCGTACAGCCTCAGCGTAACGCCGTCGCCCTCGTCCCGCAGCGCCGGAAAGTGCCTCACCTTCCAGCCCGCGTCGCCGTCCGACGCCGTCTCCGGCAGGTCGCCGAAGTCCCACGACGAGTGCTTCGCCGCCGCCGGTCCCGAGACCGCCGGCGCCGAAGCGTCGGCGACGCCTGCGAACCTAAGCGCCTCGCCCTTGTCGCGTGTCGCGAAGAGGACGCGGCCGCTGGAGTCGTCGAGAATCTCGAAGCGCGCCTGCAGGTGCGGGGGCGGCGTCTTCTCTCGCCAGACATCGGACGTGACGCGGAAACCCCACTCGCGGTAGATTGTGTCGGCAACGGACTCCGCGAGCGGCGCCGTTCCGGGCTTCAGCTTCGCGAGGAGCCCCGAGACCGTGTCCGAGATTGGCGCAAGAACTCGCCGCTGGGCCGTCGGGAGCACGGAGAGCATCCATGTCAGCTTCTCGGGGAGCATGCCGGGGACAAGCCACTCCGAGCGCCACAGCTTGAGTGCGGCGGCCTGCGAGCGTCGGACCCGGCATGTCATGCCGTCCGTCTCGGGGTCGTCCGCTGCGTTGCGGTACACGAGTCTCATCCTCACTCCGCCGATGCGGATCCCGTCGGGATAGCCGTCCGCGCCGGGCGCCTCGGTCCACCAGTCGGACTTCTTCAGCCTGAACGCGTCCAGCTCTCGCGTCGACGCGCGGCGGAGCCACTTCGCGAGCGCCGGTGCGGAGCAGACCTCCTCCGGAATCGAGGCGTCAAGCGCGGCGGCGAGAGCGTCCTCGTCGAACATCTCCGGCCGTCGGAACTTCTCCGCGCGCCTGCGCAAAGCCTCGATCAGCGCCGAGTTTTCGCGCACCGGCGGGGGCGGATGCGGGAAGTCGCCGTCGACGAGCCCGCGCCTGATGAAGATGTCCCGGGATGCGGCGGGGTCGACCCTGCTGTAGTCGCAGCGCCGCGCGGGGACAATTACGAGGCCGTAGAGCGTCACCTGCTCGGTCGCGCGGACGAATCCGCTGCGCGGATCCCACTCCGGCGAATGGAAGTGGCTCTTGCATATGGCCCCGGCGGCGGCCTCGATCCATTCCACGTCCACCGGCGCGACGGCGCGCGCGAAGAGCCGCGAGGTGTCGACCAGCTCTCCGGCCATGATCCATTCGGGAGGCGCATCCCCCTTGTCCTGCCGTCTCTTCGCAAGGGCCGAGCCGGGATGGATCGCGAAGCGGAGCCCGCGCGCGCCGCGGTATTCTCGCTCTTCGGCGTCGTACCTGCCGATGCGCGAGAGAAGCCCTGTCAGCAGCGCGCGGTGGAGCGCGTCGGGTCCGCCGTTGTCGTTCTTCACGTCTAGCCCGATCCGCGCGCAGAGCTCCGCAAGCTGCCGGGCGAGGTCGGACCACTCCCGCATCTTCGGGAAGGAGAGGTAGGTCGCCTTGCAGAGCTTGCGCAGCTTCGACCCCGAGAGCTCCCCGGAGCGGTCCTTCCACCACTTCCAGAGCTTAAGCGTCCCGAGAAAGTCCGATTCCGGCGACCTGAACTGCGCATGCGCCTGCTGCGCGCGGTCGCGCTCGTCGACTGGGCGTCGCCGCGGGTCGTCGCAGGAAAGCGCGGCGACTACCGGGACCGCGCTCGGGAGGGTTGCCAGCTCCGACGCGGCGAGAAGCATCCGCGCGAGGCGCGGCTCGACCGGGATCCGCGCGAGGCGGCGGCCCGTCGGCGAGAGGCACGGCTCGCCGTCGCGGTCCCGTGCGACGGCGCCGAGCTCGATGAGCTCGCGGATCCCCTCAGCGACCATCGCAGGGCGCGGAGGGTCGATGAAGGGGAATTTAGCTATGTCGCCCAGCCTCAGGTCGAGCATAGTAAGGATCACGCCGGCGAGGGACGAGCGGAGGACCTCCGGCGGCGTGAACTCGTCGCGGGCGGACAGGTCCTCCTCGGAGTAGAGACGTATGCAGACGCCCGGACCGAGGCGTCCGCACCGTCCCGCGCGCTGCTTCGCTGACGCCTGCGAAACGGGCTCCACCTGGAGACGCTGGACCTGCGTGCGGTGGATGTAACGCGGCAGGCGGGCGAGCCCGGAGTCGACGACGGCGCGGATGCCCGGGATCGTGACGGATGTCTCGGCGACGTTTGTCGCGAGGACGATCCGGCGGCGCGACGAGAGCCGGAACGCGCGCTGCTGCTCGCCGGACGGGAGAGACGCCAGAAGGGGGATTATGTCGTCGCCCGGGAAGGCGGACGACAGCTCGTCCGCCGTCTCCCGGATGTCCCTCTCGCCCGGCAGGAAGACGAGCGTGTCGTCGCGCGGCGGAAGCGCCGCGACGGCGCGGACGACCTCGCGCGGCAGGTCGCGCTCCTCGTCCTCGGGGGGCGGCATGTAGCGCGTCTCGATCGGAAAGAGGCGTCCCGGTATCATGAGCGCGGGCGCGCCGCCGAAGAACGCGCCGAACCGCTCCGCGTCGAGCGTCGCCGACGACACGATCACGCGGAGATCCCGCCGTCTCGCCAGGATCCGCTTCAGGATCCCCAGGAGAAAGTCGATGTTGAGCGAGCGCTCGTGCGCTTCGTCGACGATGATCGCGCCGTAGCGCTCCAGAAGGCGGTCCGAGCGCGTTTCGGCGAGGAGGACGCCGTCGGTCATGAACACGATCTTCGTGTCCTTCGACGTGCGCCGTCCGAAGCGGTGCCGGTAGCCGACGAGCCCTCCTGGGGCGGTCCCGGTCTCGGCGGCGACGCGTTCCGCGACTGTGACGGCCGCGAGGCGGCGCGGCTGTGTGCAGGCGACCAGACGTCCGCCGCGGCAGAAGCCGGCCTCGAGCGCCATCTTGGGGAGCTGGGTCGTCTTTCCGGATCCTGTGTCGCCGCACACTACGACGACCTGGCTGCGGCGGAGCGCGGACAGTATCTCCCCGCGGTGTGCCGACACCGGCAGCTCCTCCGGGTAGTTGAGGGAAATCTCCTCTTTGCCGTCTGTCTCCATGTCCTGATCCGCCTCTACGACAGGAGCGACGCGAAGTCGTCGGCTGTTAGCTTCTCCATGACGGCGGCGTCCGTCGTGGAGACCGTCGCGTTGATGACGGCCTGCTTCCGCCGCTGCATCTCGAGGACCTTCTCCTCTATTGTGTGCGAGGCGATCATCTTCATGACGTACACGTTCTTCTTCTGGCCGATGCGGTGCGCGCGGTCCGTGGCCTGGTCCTCGACTGCGGGATTCCACCACGGGTCGTAGTGCATGACCATGTCCGCCCCGGTGAGGTTAAGCCCCGTGCCGCCGGCCATGAGGGATATGAGGAAGACCGGGATTTCGGGCGACGCGTTGAAGCGCCTGCACTCCCCGAGGCGGTCCTTTGTCGACCCGTCTAGGTAGCAGAACCTGATCCCGCGGTCGGCGAGCGCCTCCGAGATGGTCTTCAGCTGCTTGACGAACTGCGAGAAGACGAGCACCATGTGTCCGCCCGCTATCGCGTCGTCCAGCTGCTCGAGGAACGCGTCGATCTTGCCGCGCGAGGCGATCTGCCTGAGCTTCATGAGCATCGCGAGGAGCTCGAACTTCGATTTCGCGAACCCGCGCGCCCTGATCATGTCGCCCGCCTGGCGCTTCGTCTTCTGCAGCGCCTCCAGGTACTCGCGCTGCGAGTCGTCGTCCATCGGACAGTACGAGATCTTCACTATCTTGTCCGGCAGGTCCTTGGCGACCATCTTCTTGACGCGCCGCATGATGAACGGGCCCAGCCTGTGCCTGAGACGCTCCTGGGCGACCTCGGCGGCCTGGCCTCCGTCGGCGATAGGGTCCTCGTAGTTCGCGCGGAAACCCTCGTACTCGCCGAGGTAGTCGGGCATCAGGAAGTCGAAGATGCTCCATACGTCCGCCACGGAGTTCTCGACGGGCGTGCCGGTGAGGACGAGCCGGGCCTCCGTGTCGATCATCTTGACTGTGCGGGCGTTTCGCGTCTGGCGGTTCTTGATGTGCTGCGCCTCGTCGAGCACGGTCGCCGAGAACCTGACGCCGGCGTACGCCTCGTCGAAGTCGCGCTGGAGAAGGGCGTAGGAGGTGACGACGAGGTCCGCTTCGGGAATCCTCGGGAAGTCGGCGGCGCGGCCGGGGCCGGAGACGACGAGCGTCCTCAGCCACGGGGTGAACTTCGCCGCCTCGGCCTCCCAGTTGCGGACGAGCGACGTCGGGCATATTATGAGCGCCGGACGGCGAGCGCCGTTCGATCCGCACCTCGGGAGCGAGAGCCACGCGAGCGTCTGGAGGGTCTTGCCAAGCCCCATCTCGTCCGCCAGCAGCCCGTTCAGCCCCGCCTCCTCCATGAAGCGCATCCAGTACACGCCCTGCTTCTGGTATGGGCGCAGGATCCTGTCGAGCGAACCGAGCGAGACGGGCTCGAACTTCGCGTCCGCGTTGCGGCTGCGGGCCTCGGCCGTGCGGCGGAACGAGGCCGCCCCGCCGTCCTCGAGCTCCACGCAGTCAAGGTCTCCGAGCGCGGCGCGTACATACGGCGCGTGGACGCCCCTCACGCGGAACCATCCTGCGGGCGCGCCGTTCTGCGTCGTCGCGCAGTCGCGGAAGACGTCGTGCATCACCTCGACCGCGCGGTTGTCGAGAAGGAACACCTCGCCGTCGCGCATGACGAACCCGTCGCCGCGGTTGAGCGCCGCCTGCACCTCCACGGGCGAGACGTCCGCGCCCATCGCGTCGAACTGGTACGATACGTCGAAGTCGCCGCCCGGGGCGTCGCGCACCGTAACCACGGGGACGATGTAGCGCATCCCGTCGGTGACGGCGGAGAGCTTCTTCGAAAGGTCTATGCGCCATCCTCGCCTGCGCAGTTCGGGAAGCCCCGCGCCGAGGAAGTTGAGTATCCTGTGCTGGTCGGTCGTGTAGAGCTTCGTGTCGTTTTCGCGGTACCCCGGCTCGAAGCCCCAGGCGCGGACGGCGTCAACGGCCTCCTTTTCCGACTTGAGGGACCTCACGAGGCGCACGTACGGGTCGTCGGGACTCTCGATCCAGACCGTGCGGTCCGCCTGCGTCGAGCACGCCGGAAAGTCGATGTCGCCGTACCAGGCGTCGAGCTCGATCGAGAGAGCGGCGCGGTTTCCGGAGACGAGCGCGTAGAACTTCGGCTTCATCGGGACCTGGACGATGTCGTCGTCTTCTCCGCCGCCGGCCGCGGATTCCACGTCGCCCTGCGCCGGGGACGGCTCGGACTCCTCGGGCTCGTCCATCTCCTTTATCCACACCGCGATCCCAAGCGCGAGCACATGCTGGCAGACCTGTCCGTAGCGCTGATTGGTGGCGCAGGGACAGTGCGACTCTATGCGTCCGCCTGGCATGAGGCGGAACGAAAGCGGCATCTCCCATCCGTTCGGCTGGGCGATCCTGCCGCGTATCTCCACCTTGTCGTCGTCGTACACGGCCTCGGTGACGTCGCCTGAGTTGCACAGGACGAGTCCCTGGCGGAAGACCTCCTCCCCGCCCCATTTGACCATCTCGTCCTTCGTTATCCCGCTTTTCGGCTTTTCCTGCATCGCAAATCTCGCTGTCCGCATATTATACCAAAATGCCGTCCGCGTAAGGGCCGCCGGCGTGGAAAGAAAGTTGACATGTCAACTTGCCCCTAGAGCCGTAACTGTGGTAGAATGGACATATGAAAATCAAAAGCATTGTCGTTGCTGTTACGCTTGCGCTCTGCGCTGCGCAGGTGTTTGGAATCGCGGACGCAGCCAAGTTCAAGTTCAAGAAGGGCATAAACCTGTCTAAGCTCGAAAGCTGGACTGACACCTCCCCGGGGTATCTTGCGGATAACTCGACGTACACCGGACTCAAGGCCAAGGGCTTCGACCATATACGATTCCCTGTGTATTTCAAGAACTACTACAACAGCAGCTCACAGACCCTCAAGACGAACATCTCGGTCATCGACGGAGTTCTCGACAAGTGCGAGGCGAACGGACTCTACGTGTTCCTGGACTTCCACGGGTGGTCTGGTATCAACACGACAAACGGGACAGACAGGGTTGACTTCCTCAAAATCTGGGAGCTCTTGGCCGAACGATACAAGAACCGCTCTGACTATGTGATCTACGAGCTGATCAACGAACCCAACACCACCGAGGGCGGAAATCTGGACGTGGCAAATCTGAATGCACTCCAGGCCGAGGTCCTGCCGCTCATCCGCCAGCGCGACCCCAACCGCCTCGTGCTGCTGGCGGCCGCTGAATGGAACGGGCCCTGGAAGCTTTCGGGGCTCGTCATCCCGTCCAACCCCGGGCCGGTCGGCGTCGTGTGCCACACCTACGGGCCGTTGCACTTCACGCACCAGGGCGCGACATGGGGCGGTTTTTCCACGGACCACGTCAGCTTCACCAGCACAGACAAGTCGGAGACTGGCACGAAAGACCTCGACAACGCCTTCCGGTGGATCGACGACTTCCAGGAGAAGACGGGAGTCCCCGTGGTGATGAACGAGTTCGGCGTCAATGCGCAGAACAGCAAGGCGACGGACGCCGAGGTGCTGGACTGGACGTCGTACGTGGCGCGCAACTGCGAGTCCAACGGGATCGCCTGGACGTGGTGGGAGTACAACCTGGGATTCGGCGCATACAGGTACAACCAGTGGCGTATGCCGGTCATGAACGGGCTCTTCCCTGCTGAGCCCGCGGGCAACACATACGCGGACACGTTTGACGCGGCAGACTACGCGAAAAAAGTGACGGTAACATTTCCGGGCTACGCCGGCGGCTCTGCGCTCGCGAACTTCCCCGTCCTGGTGAAGCTCTCGACCGCCATCCAGGGTTTCAGCTACGCCGACTTCAAGCGGGCGAACGGCGACGACCTCCGCTTTACGGACGCCGCCGGGAATCTGATTCCGCATGAAGTCGACTCCTGGAACTCGAACGGCGTCTCGACCGTGTGGGTGAGGGTGCCGTCGCTCACTTCCTCCACGACGATCAAGGCGCACTACGGCTGCACTCTTCCGGTTGCGGTCGATTCGTCCGCTGTCTGGGCCAATGGCTACGTCGGCGTGTGGCACCTCGGCGAAGGAGGCCTGCCGCTCAGGGAGTCGAGCAGGACTTCCACCGACTTCACGAAGCAGAACGGCAGCGGGATCAAGTACGCCCAGACTGGCGCGATCGGCGGCTCGGTCGACTTCGGGAAGTCCGGAGGCAGCCGTATGATCACCGCGCATGACTGCGATGCGCTCGACGGCTTCACGAACTTCACCGTCGAGGCGTGGACGTACCAGACATCCAACACGACTGCGGCGATCCTCTCGAAGCGCTATGCGTCCAACAAGAACCTCTCCTACTTCCTCTACCACAACGGCTCGAAGACGCAGTTCAATGTCGCAAATACTGATTCGACGAGCGGCAATTCCGCCCAGTTGGCCCCGGCCCTCAATCAGTGGGCCCACCAGTCGTACACATTCTCGGCCGGAACCATCAAGGGGTACATGAACGGCGCGAAGGTCGGGTCCGACAAGACTGTTTCGTTCTCGACTGTCAACGCATCGGACGGCTATCTCCACCTCGGCAACTTCAACCGCGATGGCGCCTGGAACGCCGATACCCGCAACTTCCCGGGCAAGATCGACGAGGTTCGAATCTCGAACGTCGCGCGCTCGGCGGACTGGATGCAGGCAACGTACGACACAGTGCAGAAGGAAGGATTCGCGTCGTACGCGTTCGGCGACGCCCCGGCTCCCGGGCCCGACCGCATCCTCTACGTCAACGTCGAGGGTAGCACTGTGACGAACACTCTCGACGCCGCGCTCGTTACGGAGAACATCACGAACATCGTGAAGCAGGGCGCGGGTGTTCTCGTCGCGTCTGCGATCCCGGGCTACACAGGGACAATCACCGTCGAGGGCGGCGTCTGGCAGGGCGGCGCGAGCGCGGGCGACTTCGGCGGAGAAGGGACGGTCATCGACGTCCTCGACGGCGCGTCGCTTGCCCTCCGGGGGG
>JAFRJH010000021.1 GCA_017432385.1 Kiritimatiellia bacterium | reverse complement strand
TCCTGCGCATGCCACCATTATGCGCCCGAGTTATACGGTCCGCTCGAAGTCGTGATACCTGGTTATGGGATGTTGCGGTAGTGGCAGAAGGATGCGAGCTACGGTGCGGCGGGCGGAGCGGGACGCTTCACCTCCTTGGATCGGCAGGTGGGGCGGTGGAACAACGACCCTACCATTTCTGCTGGGGTAGTTTTTGTCAAGTAGATACTCGTTTGCGGTTCAAAAATTGTCAAAAATCTTTATTTGCGGGTTGTTTTTTTGACATGGTATATGCTATAATTTGCCGCGAAAGGTGAAAGTTCATGATTTATCGCAAAATAATGAAGAGACCGGAAAGATTCTATCAAGAGTCAGGCAGAACGGCACTCCTCATTGATGGAGCCCGATCAATAAGGTAAAGAGCGGTAAGAACTACAAGCGTCACAGAGCACTGGACAAGCTTCTGGAATGCGATGAGTACGGGATTGAGTCGGCGATTGTGTTTGACGACGATGCGATGGAATCTGCCGGCAAAGTATACTATGCGCCAATCTATATGGTGATGTTCCTGCAGAAAGACTCGCTTCCGGCAACTATGATTTATGACGTCGGCAAGCCGCTGGCGTTGTGAATGCACCTGAATTGCTGTGTACATGTAGCGTGACTTGTCGGATTCGGACACATCCAACCACCTGTGCGGCGGGTGGATGGCGGTGGAACGCCAGCCCTGCCGGTGCGGCGGGCGGAGCTGGAAGCTCCACCTCCTTGGGCGTATCGCGAAGTGTTCTGCGAGAACCACGGCCGTGCGAGCCTTGATGCATATCAACGTGAGGTGAAGTCGACGAAGCGATTACCGCGGAAAATGACAGCGCATTATGAGGATATCCTTGACTGTTGGCAGGGGGCTGTGGTAGACTTCCCGGTATCATGAGTGAGGCATTCAGGCCAGCGGGGACACGTCAAGTGGGGGGGGCGTATGGCGGCCCCCCTTGCCACGCGACCAGCTTCTGAGCAAGGGGCGGGACGTCCTGGCATGAACGCAGGCCTGAGATATACGGTAAAACATATCCAGAAGGGATAGCCAGACACCGCATGGCATACAACGGACATGGCAGGCGCACGTCGCCCGAAAACCTCGCCGGGCGATTACTCGTTCGGGTATTGCCGCCGGGGCGGCGAAATGGTAGGATAGCGGCGTATACTCTTTGAACAGGGCCCGCGGAAAGCGTTCCGCGGCAATCCTAGGAGGCAAGATGAAGGCTAAACTGACGGTAACGTGCAACGAACAGACGAAGGCTTACGCGCTCCCCGAGCAGGGCGTGAAGATCGGCCGCGACCCCGGCCAGTGCCAGCTCGCCCTGCAGGATCCGGACGTGTCGTCCCTGCATGCGTTCATCTGCTGCCGGAAGGGTCAGTGGATGATCCAGGACCTCGGAAGCACGAACGGCACGTACGTCAACGGCGAGAAGGTGACTACGGTGGGGCTGAAGTCGGGAGACCGCATAAAGATAGGCGTGAGCGTCAGCGCGCGCATCGACATAGAGGAGGCCCGCAAGGCCACGGTGGCGCCGCCCAGGCCGGAGCCGCCGAAGGAGGCGCCGCGCGCGAGCGCCATCAAGGTCGACAACGCGCCGCCGCCGCCGATGAGCGACGACGACGTCGAGCTCATCCGCCTGCTCAACGAGAAGTTCGCCCTTGCAAAGGAGAACCTCTCACAGGTCGTCATCGGGCAGATGGACGTGATAGAGCTCGTCCTCACGGCCATCTTCGCGCGCGGACACGTGCTTCTGATGGGCGTGCCTGGCCTTGCGAAGACGCTGCTCGTCTCCACGCTCTCCAAGGTCCTCGACCTCGGCTTCAAGCGCGTCCAGTTCACGCCAGACCTCATGCCGTCCGACATCACGGGCACCGACGTCCTGGAGGAGGACAGGGAGACCGGCGCGCGGGTCTTCCGCTTCGTCGAGGGCCCGGTCTTCACCAACATGCTGCTTGCGGACGAGATCAACCGCACGCCGCCCAAGACGCAGGCCGCGCTTCTCGAGGCGATGCAGGAGCACCACATCACTGTCGGCACGAAGACGTATCCGCTTCCCGAGCCGTTCTTCGTGATGGCCACGCAGAACCCGATCGAGCAGGAGGGCACGTATCCGCTTCCCGAGGCGCAGATGGACAGGTTCCTGTTCAACATCGTCGTCAAGTATCCGAGCGCGGACGACGAGGAGACGATAATCAGGAACGTGACCTCCAACCACAGGGTCAGCCTCGAGAAGGTCCTGGACGGCGACACGGTGCAGAGGCTGCAGGACGTGGTGAGGCGCGTCCCGGTCGCGCCGCACGTGATCAAGTACGCGGCGGCGCTGGCGCGCATGTCCCGTCCGAAGGAGCCGGACGCCCCCGACTTCGTGAAGGAGCTCGTCGGCTGGGGCGCGGGCCCGCGCGCGGGCATCTCGCTCATCACGGCGGCGAAGGCGTGGGCGATCCTGCACGGACGCCACCACTGCACGATGAAGGACGTCGAGGCCGTCGCGATGCCGGTCCTCCGCCACCGCGTGATCACGACGTTCGCGGCCGAGGCGGCGGGCGTCACGTCCGACGACATCGTCAACATGATGCTCAAGGAGCTCAAGCCCACCCTCGATCTCGAGATCTGATGACGGCAGACAGACAGCCATCCTACATGAAGTGGCTGCCGCCGTCTACGACGGCGACGATCACGCGGTGCGAGCTGTTCGGGCGGACGATGAAGTCCGGCTTCATATCCGGCCGCCACCGCTCGCCGAAGAAGGGCAACTCGGTGGAGTTCGCCGAGCACCGCCAGTACATGCCTGGCGACGACCTGCGGACGCTCGACTGGAAGGTCTTCGGGCGAAAGGACAGGCTGTACGTCCGCCAGTACGAGGAGGAGACGAACCTCAGGGCGACGGTGCTGCTGGACGCGTCCGGCTCGATGGCGTACGCGGGCGACGCGGCGGCGGAGATGGACGGGCGGCCGCTCTCCAAGTTCGACTACGCGCGCTATCTCGCGGCCGGGATGTCCTACATGCTGGCGGGGCAGCAGGACGCGGTGGGGCTCGTCACCTTCGACACCAAGATGCGCGAATACCTGCCGGCGAAGTCCTCCGCCTCGCAGACGCGGCGCATCCTGGAGACGCTTGACAGGAGCGCGCCCGGCGGCGAGACCGACCCCGCGCCGGTCTTCGACGACATCGCCGAGCGCATTCCGGCGCGCGGGCTCGTCGTTATACTGTCCGACCTCTTCACGTCCGACCAGGACGCGCTCCTCAAGGCGCTCCACCACTTCAACTACAGGCGGCACGAGATCGTCGTCATGCACGTGATGGCCGAGGAGGAGCTGACGTTCGGGTTCGACGGGCACGTCCACTTCGACAACCTCGAGGGGGCCGACGAGATGGCGCTCGACGCGAAGTCGATAAGGGCGGGCTACCTCGAGCAGGTCAACGCCTTTCTCAGGAAGATCGGCGACGGCGTTCGCAGGATGAACGCCGACTACGTGCCGGTAAACACCAAGGTGCCGTTCGACAGGGTCCTCGTCGATTTCCTGTCGCGCCGCCGCGCCGGCGGGCGCTGAGGGGAGGGGGCGGCATGCAGTTCATAAACATGTTGATGCTGGCCGGGCTCGCGGCGGTCGCGATACCGGTCGTGATACAGATACTGACCCGGAAGAACCCGCGGCGGATCGACTGGGGCGCGTGGATGTTCCTCGACCGCACCATGAAGAAGCGCAGGCGCAAGGTCCTCCTCGAGGACATCCTGCTCCTC
Organism: Kiritimatiellia bacterium; assembly: GCA_017432385.1. Taxonomy (GTDB): domain Bacteria; phylum Verrucomicrobiota; class Kiritimatiellia; order RFP12; family UBA1067; genus UBA1067. The sequence continues at coordinate 5,404 of JAFRJH010000021.1, read as the reverse complement.
GCCTGCCGGTGCCTCGCGCTCGGGCTTCTCGCGCTCGCCTTCGCCCGTCCGTTCGTCCGGCCCGACTCGCCGGTTCCCTGGTCGGTCACGATGCCGGTCCTGCTTGCGGCGATGACGGCGTTCGGGGTCTCGTTCGCCCTGTGGCGCTACCCGAAGCAGCGCAGGCTGCTCTTCTACGGCGGGATCGCGCTCTTCGCGCTCGCGATCTCGACGATCGTCTTCGAGCGCTGGCTGAACCTGAAGCGCTTCGGCCTCGGCGCCAACAAGGACGTCGTGATCGTGGTCGACGGCTCGACCTCGATGGCCCTCGTGAACGACGGCAGGTCCAACTTCGACCGCGCGGTCGAGGAGGCGAAGAGGTATGTCGAGCTCGCCCCGCGCAACACCAGCTTCGCGGTCATCATAGGCGGACCCGTGCCGCAGGTCCTCACGCCCGTGCCGATCGCCGACAGGCGCGTCGTCATGAACGCCCTGGAGCGGGTCCGCCCCACTAACGGGACGATGCAGATCGCCGGCAGCCTCACCGCCGCAGCCGTGACGCTCGCCGCGGGGCACAACGCGGTGAAGCAGATCGTGATCGTCGGCGACGGGCAGACGGTGGGATGGCAGCTCGACGACCGCGAGCGCTGGAAGACGCTCGAGCGCGTCTTCTCCTCGCTCAAGACGCGCCCCATCATCACCTGGCGCACGCTTCCGCTCCCCACGTCGATGCGCAACCTCGCCGTCTCGGGCGTGCGCCCGTCGCGGGAGGTCGTCGGAACCGACCGCGAGGTCCGGCTCGACGTGTCGGTCGTCAACGCGGGCACCGAGGCCGTGACGCCGAAGGGGGTTTCGCTGGAGGTCGAGGGCGAGACGCTGAGGGCGTCGGGCGTCCGCCAGCTCGAGCCCGGCGAGGAGCAGACGTTCAGCTTCCGGCACCGGTTCCGCGCGCCGGGCGGCGCGATACTCACGGCGAAGGTCGAGGCGGAGGACGACCTTCCGGACGACGACGTCTACCGCTACGCGATGCCCGTCGCGGGTTCTCTCGGGATACTGGTCGTGGACGGCGACCCGGGCGCCGCGTTCATGAACCGCGCCTCGACGTATGTGCGCCTTGCGCTGCGCCCGCAGCTGCCGGGCCAGGCGGACGAGGAGGGCAGGCCGTATCTCGTGAACGCAGTCGTCGAGGACGTGACGGCTGCCGGCGCCAGGGCGTCTTTCGCTGGCTTCGCGGCGGTCGTGCTCGCGGGTGTGCGGCACCTGCCGCCCAAGAAGCTCGACGCGCTCGCGAGGTTCGCCGAGTCCGGCGGCGGAATCCTATTCATGCCCTCGTCGGCGACCGACGCGGAGTCCTTCGGCGCCTGGGCCCGCGGCGGCGAGAAGGTCCTTCCCGCGCCGCCGGGGAAGTGGCGCGACTCAAAGTCCGAGGTCGACACCTCGAGCTTCAGGGAGATGCTCTCGCGCTTCCGCACGGGCAGCGACCTCTCCGGCGCGTCGCCGGTGCGCGTCATGGAGTTCGGCGAGAGCTACGCGTCGAACGCGGTCGTGCTCGCGAAGCTCGCGGACGGCACGCCGTTCCTCCTCTCCAGGGCCTTCGGGCGCGGCACCGTGATGGAGTCGGCGTTTCCGTTCGATCCGTCGTCCGGGCTCGTCTCGAAGAGGTCGTTCCTGCCGTTTGTCCACGAGCTCGCCTACGCGCTGGCGCGCCCGGCGTCCGTCCAGCTCGACGTCCGCCCCGCCGAGGGGCTATCGCTCCTCCTCGCGAGCGGCGCCTCGGGCGGGACCGCCGTGACCGAGGGCGGACTCGTCGGATACTACTTCCCCGCGCCGCGCCTCAACGGACGCCCGAAGGTCCGCGTCGACCCGCGCATCGACTTCAGCTGGGGCGGCGGCGCGCCGTTCAAGGACTTCCCGGCGGACGACTTCTCCGTCCGCTGGCGCGGCGTCATCACCGCGCCCGCGGACGGCAGGTACGCCTTCGCGTGGGACGTCGACGACCGCCTGCGGCTCAGGATCGGCGGCAAGGCGGTCCAGCGCAACGGGACCGTCGAGATGAAGGGGAGCACGCCGTATCCCATCGAGGTTGTATTCGAGGAGGACAAGGGCCACGCCGCCGCGAGGCTCAAGTGGAAGAAGCCCGGCGGCGGATGGGAGACGGTTCCCGCGGACGCGCTGCGCACGCGCGCGCCGGGCGTCGAGAGCGCGGGCGAGATCGTCGAGGTGGTGGATCCGCACGGCGAGACGTTCTACGCCGAGGTCCTCACGACTGACGCGGGGCTTGTGCTGCGCATAGCGCGCAGCGTGATCCCGGGCGTATACGAGGTCTCGGGCCTTCCCGAGAGCGTCAGGGACTCCGTGGCCGGCGTCGCGGGCGCAGACGGCAGGATCCGGTTCTCGGTGTCGTCCGGCGTCGAGGAGTCGACGCTTTCGGCGATTACCCAGAAGCAGCTGTCCGACCTCTGCGGGTACGTCCAGATATCGCAGGCGATCAAGGAGGAGGACGTCGTAAAGGCGATCGGAGGGCAGAGCTTCGGCAAGGAGGTCTGGCGCGTGCTCGCGTTCTTCGCGTTCCTCTTCCTCGTGGCCGAGCCGGCAATCGCGCGCTGGATCGCGATCAACCGCAGGACGGGCGACATAATCGACACGGAGGGCACATGGATCAGAACGTAGTCAGGACCGACCTCCTGCCCCAGACGCTTCCGCTCTGGCTCGTGGCGGCGCTGGCGCTTGTCGCCGTCGTCGCCTGGGCGGCATGCCACTGGGCGGTGCGGCGCTACGCCGCGAACCGGATGAACGTCTGGTGCCGCGCCCTGGCGAGCGTGCCGGCGGGTGTCGTGGCGTCGTGGCTCGTTCTCCAGGCCGTCGCGAGGGTCCTGTTCCTCGCGACGCCGTGGCCGCTCTTCCTCGCCGCCGTCGTCGGAGCCGTCTCCGTCGAGGCGGTCTGCGCGTTCTACGTGCACGAGTGCGCCCGCGTCCCGCCGCGGACGGCGAAGCTGCTCGTGGCCTGCCGCGTCGCAGCCGTCGCGGTGACGCTCCTCGTCCTCATGCAGCCCGTCGTGATAGGCGAGCGCGAGCGTACCGTCAGCCAGCGCGTTCTCGTCCTTGTGGACGACTCCGCCTCGATGCACTTCCCCGACCGCCAGCTCTCCGACGCGGAGCGGGCCGACATCGCCTCCGCGCTCGGCATGGAGGGGCTGCCGGAGGCGGGGATGTCGCGCGCCGAGATGGTCCGCAGGCTGATGCGTGCCGGCGGCGACGGCTCGTTCCTGTCGCGCGTCGGCAGAAAGTACGCCGTCGACGTGTTCCGCTTCGGCAACGGGCTGGAGCGGACCGATCCCGACGGCGGGGACCGTCCGCTCGACGCAAAGGAGGAGATGTTCCGTTCCGCGACCGACATCACGAAGGCGCTCGAGCTCGCCCTACAGGAGGTGCCTGCCGAGGAGATCGCGTCCGTGGTCGTCTTCACGGACGGGCGCCACAACGGCGCGGCGGGCGTAGAGTCGGTCGCCCGCCGCCTCGGCAGCTACGGGATCGCAGTCTCGTCGGTGGTGGTCGGCGGCACGGTAAAGCCGTTCGACCTTGCTATCTCGGCGGCGGACTGCCGCGAGTCCGTGTTCCTCGGCGACAAGGTCCGCTTCACGGTCCGCGTGTCCGCCACCCGCGCCAACGGACGCCGCGCGAAGGTGAAGGTGACCGGCAGGAACACGGACATCGGGGAGCAGGAGTTCACCGTCGAGGGGGACGAGTGGACTGGGGAGTTCAGGTTCACGGACGTCCCGGCGGAGAAGGGCGTGTACAGCTACCGCATCTCGGTCACCAGGTTCGACGGGGAGCTCTTCGGGGACAACAACGAGCGCAAGCTCGAGGTCGCCGTCTCCGACGACCGCACGAACGTCCTTCTCGTCGACGGGCGTCCGCGCTGGGAGTACCGGTATCTGCGGAACCTCTTCTACGGACGCGACAAGTCGGTCCATCTGCAGGACTGGCTGGTCCACCCCGACCGCATAGAGGGCATCGAGCCGAAGGTCCTGGAGTACGCGAGCGCCGGGCGCCCCTTCGGCGATTCCGAGGCCGGCGGGCTCCCGTTCGACCTCGACGCCTGGCGGCAGTTCGACGTCATCATCATCGGCGACATCGGCGAGGACATCCTCACGGAGGAGGTCGTCGAGCGGATCCGCTACTGCGTCGAGGAGCGCGGAGCCCTCCTCGTGCTCATCTCCGGGCCTGAGCACATGCCGTACGGCATCAGCAGCCGGAAGCTCCGCGACCTGATGCCTATCGAGTACACTCCGTCGCCGGGAAGCCGCCGCGACGCGCCCGAGGACGCCTTCCGGTTCTCGCTCGCCCCCGCCGGACGCGGGCATGTCGTCATGAACCAGAGCCCGTCGTCGTCGGAGAACGAGGAGATATGGGGCGAGGTGGCCGACTTCCACTGGCGTCTGCCCGTGGACGGCGTGAAGCCCGGCGCGGAGGTGCTCGCGTTCGCGCAGCCCAGGAAGGAGGGGTCCCGCGCCTCCGGCTCCGCAGACGCCGAGTTCATCGCCGCCACGATCGAGGAGGATCCCGAGGCGGCGCTACGCCGGCTCGAGGAGATGCGCGGCGAACAGAGCCGCAACGCGCTCGTGACGGCCGTTTCGCGCGGAAAGGGCCGCGTCCTGATGCTTACGACCGACTCCATGTGGCGTCTCAGGTCCAAGAAGGGCGACCACCTACACCACAGGTTCTGGGGACAGGTCATGCGCTGGGGCGCGGGCGAGAGGATGCGCGCGGGCAACAACCATGTCAGGATAGGCACCGACCAGCTGCGCTACGGCGCCGGCGAGACGGTCAAGGCGTACATGCGCTGCCTCGACGACAAGTTCAACGGCGTCGACGGACTCGAGCCGCGGCTCTGCCTGCGCGCGCCGGGCGGCGACCGCCGCGGCCGCGCATACCGCCTCGAGCAGCGCCAGGACGCCTGCGGGTTCTACGAGTGCGAGATACCGGGCTGCGAGAAGCCGGGCACCTACACCTTGACGCTCGAGTGCGAAAAGGCGCAGGACAGGCTCGGAAGGCTGTTCCCGGTGAACCTCACCACCAGCTTCGTCGTCGTAACCACCAAGCAGCCCGCCGAGGAGGTCGACATCACGGCGACGCGCGACTCGGTCGAGCGCATCGCGTCCGCGACCGGCGGCAGGGTCCTCTCGCCGTCCGAGTACGTGAAGCTGGACGAGGACTTCGGCGGCGGGTCGAAGCGCGTCGCGGACCGCGTGGAGTACCAGCTCTGGAGCCTGCCCCCGCTCTTCCTTCTCGTCGTCGCGCTGCTGACAGTTGAATGGATACTCAGGAAGCGGGCGTCGCTCGCGTGAAAAGACCATGGGCAAATACCGCAACATACCTCCGGAAATCGCCAGGAAGCTCGACCAGAGCGTCCGCCGCGTCCGCC
>JAFRJH010000194.1 GCA_017432385.1 Kiritimatiellia bacterium | reverse complement strand
GGCGATAAGCTCCTCGGGGGAGATGCCCTCCTTGCGCGCACGGATCATGACGGGGGTTCCGTGCGTGTCGTCCGCGCAGACATATACGCACTCGTTGCCGACAAGCTTCTGGAAGCGCACCCAGAAATCCGTCTGCAGATACTCGACAAGATGGCCGATGTGTATGTCCCCGTTCGCGTAGGGGAGCGCGCTGGTAACCACTATTCTTCGCTTAGCTTCCATATCGACGGATATTATAGCAAAAAAACGCACCCTTATGCGCTGCAGACGCGCGGGAACGCAATGTCACGACGAACGTGCGGAAAAAGGGCGGAGCGCGGCGGTTTCGCCGCGCTCCGCGCCTTTACGCCGCCTGGCGCGCCTCAGGCGCGGGTGCGGCCCTTGGACTTGAGGAACTCGAAGGACGGGATGACGGCCTTGGTGATGTCGTCGAAGTGGCGCTCGCACTCGACCACGTACCACTGGACGCCGTCCTTGTCGGTGACGGGGAAAAGCCCGTCCCAGTCGACCGGCGTGGCGCCGGGCTTGCCGGGCTGTCCGAGAATGGCGTCGAACTCCTTGACGTTCTTGCCCATTCCGTTCTCCTTCGCATGCAGCGTCGGCGAGCGGTGGGGGTACTTCCTGTACTGGTCGATCGGGGTGAGGCCGGGGAACATGTCGCCCGCGCAGGTCGTCCAGCCGACGTCCTGCTCCATGCAGACGTCCTTCGACGTGTTGGAGAAGAAGAAGTCCCAGAACGAGGTGCCGTCCTGCATCTTGACGCCGTGCTCCCACGTGTGGTTGTGGAGGCCGATCTTGCAGCCCATCTTCTTCGCGTCCTCGGCCGCCTTGTTGTAGAATTCGCAGAGCCTCTTGGTGAAGTCGTCGATTTCCTGGGAGGCCTTGCCGACGGAGCCGCCGCGGCCGGTGCCCCAGCTGCATCCGGGCGGAATGTTGCCGCCGCCGGGGCAGATCACGAGGTTGTTGCCGTAGCCGAGGTTGAACTCGAGGGTCTTCTTGAGGACGTCGGGGTTGTAGACCCACTTCTTCGTGTCGAAGCCGTACTTGTCGTTGCCGACGTGGGTGCCGCAGGCCACGAGGCCGGCGTCGTCGAGCATCTGCTTGATCTCCGCGGGCTTCGCGTCGTAGTAGCCCGCGAACTCGACGCCCTCGAAGCCGATCTCGCCGATCTTCTTGAGCGCCTTGGCGAGCGCCAGGGGCTTCTTCTCGTCGAGGGACGGAATCCACTTGTTGAGGGAGTAGAGCTGAAGCGCGACCTTGCCGGGGCGCATGGACTGGCAGCACTTGCCGAAGCTGCAGCAGCCCGGCGCCACCGCAAACGCGGTTCCTGCGGCGAGCCCGCCGAGGAAGGACCTTCTCGATGTATTCATTGTATTCTCCTTGGTTTGTTGGTTGTCGAAATGTTCCGCCTTCACGAAAGCCTGTCCATCGTCATGACGGGCAGGTCCTTCACGGGCTCCTTCATCGGATCGCCCTTCATCTGGGTCTCGTCGAACGCGTAGCCCGCGTCCGTGAGCGGCCAGACCTGCGGCGCCGTGTTGAGTATCGTCGCCCGGAAGCCCTGGATCGTCGCGCCCATGTTGCCGGTGTGCGACGAGTTGCAGGCCTCGTTCTCGATGACGAACGGATACTTGAAGCCCTTGTTCATCAGCGTCTCGAGGAACTTCGTCCAGTCGCAGCTGTCGCTGCCGCCGAAGCCCGGGAGGCGGGGCTCGTAGTTCATGCGCGCCCACTCGTTGGCGGCGATCGGGACGCCAGCCTTCTTCGCGAGAGCGGCGTCCACGACCTGCTCGGGGTAGAGGCGGCCCCAGTGGATCGCGTCCGCCGACTTCGGGAAGTTGCGCGTGCCCTTGATGTGGATGCGCCTGAGGCGCCTGAAGTCCATCGCCTCGATGACGTCCGACGGGTCGATGTGCTGCCAGATGTCGTGCGACGGGTCGTACGTCTCCTGGAGCGCGCTCGACGCCTTGTCGTCGAGGATCGCGTACATGAGCTTGCGGGCCGCGAGGCAGCCGGGCAGGTTGTTGTACGCGTCCGGCGCGGTGGCGGGCTGCCAGCCCTCCATCGGGCAGTTCTCGACGCAGACGGTGACGCCGAGGTCCTTCGCGTAGTTCAGGATCGGCGTGAAGACCTTCTTGAACTTCTCGAGGTTCTTCTCGAAGCCGCGGTCCTGGCGTCCGAGCACGTGGTCGTAGCCGACGAACGAGCCGCAGACGACGTCGTTCGCGTCGCCGCCGAGGAGCGCCGCGATGCGGATGAGCTTGAGGATGTGGTTCTGGTTGTTGACCTGCTGGACTGGGTCGCCGCCGATGAGGTTGTCGTACGCGCCGACTGAGACGCGGAGCCCCTCCTCGTTGCAGCGGCGGACGACGCGCTTCGCCGCCTCGAGGTCGAAGGTCTCGTAGTCGAGGTGCGTCGCCGTGTGGTCCTTGCGGTCCGAGTCGCGGCGGAACACGCAGAGCTCGAGGCCCTGGGCGCCGACGGACTTCGCGCGCCTCAGGACGTCTTCGAAGCTCTCGCCGGGGAACGCCGAGGTCATGAGCCAGATAGGGTTGTTGCGGTTCGCGCCCTGCGTGCCCGCGAGCGCGCCCCGCGCAAGGCCGCCCACCGCCGCGAAAGCGGCCGCCGACTTGAAGAAGTCTCTCCTGTTCATCAGAATTCGTATCCTTTCCTTATGTACGGACGCATCAGGGCGTTCGCTTTTTTGTTGTCGAAAGTCTGCTTGGCGGAATTCCACGCGAGCTTGCCGGGGACGCGCTGGGCGACGACGCCGACGAGCACCGACTCCATCATCGGTATCGAATGGCCCACGTCGGAATAGCACCTCGACCCCGTCTCCGCGAACACCCGCCCCCTTCCGGCGACAGCGTCGAGGAACTCGAGATAGTGCCCGTCCGCCGAAACCGCCTTCGCGCCGGGGCCGTCGGCCTGTTCGCGGAAGGAGCAGCCGCACCGCGGAATCGACTCGGCGATCCCCCGGCAGGCCTCGTGGTCCCGGACGTCGACCGCCTTCTCCTCGCCGGCAAGCGCGATGAAGCTCTCGCCGCCGTAGTCGTTCACCGAGGCGAGCACACCCCTGGAGCCTATTATCGCGCAGCCCGTGTTCGGCACCTTGCCGAGCGCCGCGACGACCTGGGGCATGATGTCCGCGGACGGCTTCTGGTCGCCGTCGTACCAGTAGAGCGCAACCTCCGGAAGCCTTGCTCCGGGACGCGCCTTCGAATCGCGCGCGGCGTAGACGAGCTTCACCGTCGTCTTCATCGGGAACGAGACGTCGCCCACGTCCTCGCGCAGGATGCACTCCGCCTCCTTCACCGCGCCGAGCTCAAGCCCGCGGAACGGAAGGTTCATCGTGTGGCACGCCATGTCGCCGAAGGCGCCGCAGCCGAAGTCGAAGTAGCCGCGCCAGTTGAAGGGGTGATAGACGGACCCGGCGATGTTCCATGGGTTGTGCACCTTCGAGCCGGCCGGGAACACGCCCTTGTAGGGGCGCATCTTCGCGGTCGCGAGCCACGCGTCCCAGTTGAGGTTCTTCGGAATCCTGTCCGCCGGGCCCCGCGTCAGTTCCGCCGCGGCCTGGCCCTGCGGCCACACCGGACGGTTCGTCCAGACGTGGACCTCGCGGACATCTCCGAGGATGCCGGACCTGAGCACCTCGACGCCGCGCCTGAAGCCGGGAAGCGAGCTCCCCTGGTTCCCCATCTGGGTCACTACGCCGTAGTCCCGCGCCGTCTTGCCGAAATAGTCGAGCTCCCAGAGCGTCCTCACGAGCGGCTTCTGCACAAAGCAGTGGATGCCCTGCTGCATCGCCCTCACCGCTATCGGCGCATGCGTGTGGTCGGTGGTCGAAACGGTCATCGCGTCCACGCCGAGTATCCCGGCGTCGTCAAGGAGCCGGCGGTAGTCGTCGTAGAACTTGATGCGGTTGACGTCGAGGCCGAGGCTCCTGAACCCGTCGTTCGCCGCGACGCGCGTCAGGGCGTCGCGGTCGCAGTCGCAGAGCGCCACCAGCTCGGCCCTGCCGGACTTCACCATGGGCATCCAGTCGGTAAAGCCCTTCCCCCATATGCCGACGGCCGCGAGCCGCACCTTGCCGCGCACGCGCTGCGGACAGTACGCGCACCCGCCCGCGCCGACAAGCGACACGCCCGCGAGTCCTCGCAAGAAACCTCTTCTGCTGAGATCCGTCATCGTCAATATCAAGCTATAACTGCCAGAATTATACCAAAACCGCGCTTGCGGTATCAATGGCGAATTTCATCCGTGCGTCAGTCGCCGAGGTCGGTCTTGGCCATGACCTGGCGCGGCCGCTCGTAGCAGGCGAAGAGCGCGTCCGTGAAGCGCCTGTCGGGCGCCCTGGTGAAGAGGCTCACGAGCGGGACGATGACGAACCCGGCGAGCATTGCGATCGCGCCGGAGTGGATCGGGTTCATCGTCACGCCGGACCACAGCTCCGGCTTCCAGCCGAAGACGTTCGCAGTCGTGAGGCATACGGCGAAGACGAAGCAGGCCCAGCACGCCGCCTTTGTCGTGCCCTTCCAGTAGAGCGAGTAGAGGAACGGCGCGAGGAACGAGCCGGCCATCGCGCCCCACGACACGCCCATCATCTGCGCGATGAAGGCGATCGGGTTCCTGCTGTTGTACTGCACCAGGGCGAGCGCCGCGCTCACGGCGATGAAGACGACGAGGAGCACGCGGATGCAGAGCACCTGCTTCCTCTGCGTCATGTCCTTGACGATGGTCCCGCGGATGAAGTCGATCGTAAGCGTCGAGCTGGACGTCATCACGAGCGAGGAGAGCGTCGACATGGATGCGGAGAGGACGAGTATCACCGTAAGCGCGATGAGCACCGGGCCGAGGCCAGAGAGCATCGCGGGTATCACGGCGTCGAATCCGCCCGCGGGCATCCCCTTGTCGGTCACGCCGATCTCCGCGGAGAACAGCCGCCCGAAGCCGCCGAGGAAGTAGCATCCGCCCGCCACTACGAACGCGAAGAGCGTCGAGATGACCGTGCCTTTCCTGATTGCGTCCTCGTTCCTGATGGCGTAGAACTTCTGCACCATCTGGGGAAGCCCCCATGTGCCGAGCGAGGTGAGTATCACGACGAAAAGGAGGCTCAGCGGGTCGGGCCCGAAGAACGAGGTGAAGATGCCCGGCGTCGTCGTCACCGCAGGGTCGGTGACGCGGGCGAGGCCGTCGAGCGCCGCGGCGAAGCCGCCCTTCTGCGAAAGCACGGCGCCGATCAGGGCGACGAGCCCGCCGAGCATGATGATTCCCTGGATGAAGTCGTTGATCGCGGTCGCGAGGTAGCCGCCGGCAATGACGTAGATGGCCGTGAGCACAGCCATCACCACGATGCACGCCGAATACGAGAAGCCGGGGAACGCCATCGAGAAGAGACGCGAGAGGCCGTTGTACAGCGACGCCGTGTAGGGAATGAGGAACACGAAGATGATCACTGACGCCGCGAGCTTGAGCGACGAGGAGTCGAAGCGCTTTGCGAAGAAGTCCGGCATCGTGGCCGAGTCGAGGTGCTGCGTCAGGAGCCTCGTGCGCCGCCCGAGTATGATCCACGCAAGGAGCGAGCCTATCAGCGCGTTGCCGATGCCGACCCACGTCGCGGAGATGCCGTACTTCCACCCGAACTGGCCGGCGTAGCCGACGAACACGACGGCCGAGAAGTAGCTCGTCCCGTAGGCGAACGCCGTCAGCCACGCGCCGACGGAACGCCCGCCGAGGACGAAGCCGTCGACCGACCCCGCGCCGCGGCGGCACTTGAACCCAATCCAGAGGAGAACCGCGAAATACGCGGCGAGAAGCGCTATCTTCATTTTCTAGACGTAACCTTTCATGCGAAAAAGTGCCTCCGCCGCGGATCCCTGGCTCAGCGCCTGAAGTACTGGCGCCGCCTTGCCACGGCGATGATGCCCGCCCCGGCGAGGTAGAACGCAGCCAGGGAGGCGAGCGCCACCGTCGAGGAGAAGGCGTCCTTCATGACGCCGAGCACGACGGGCGCGGTGGAACCGAAGACGAATGCGCCGGAGAGCATCAGCCCCGCTCCCGAGGCATGGTAGCGCTGCGGGATGATGTCGAAGAGCGACGCCATCAGGTTGGAGTCGTACACGCCGCGGAAGACGCCGAAAAGCGCCATCGCCGCGCCGCACGAGACGAGCGAGGGCGCGTAGGCCATCCAAACGATGAACGGGACGGCGAGCGCCAGCCCAGCGATGTTGGTCTCCATCCTGACGGACGGGCGGCTCTTCGCGAGCCTGTCGGACAGCCTGCCGCCGAGCGTTACGCCGACGAACGCGCCGATGTAGTGCCAGAGGACGGCGTTCAGCGCCGCAGACCCCTTCGCAAGCCCGAATGTCTTCTCGATGTGGCTGGGCATCCACGTCTTGAAGCCGACGTCGACATAGATCATCATGCCGAGGCCCGCCATGAGAAGAAGTGCGGACGGGTTGGCGACAAACGCCTTAAGGGCCTCCTTGAGCGTCGGCTTGTCAGGAGCATGGGCCGCGTCGGCGGGCACGGCCCGTCCGCCCCTCAGCCCCAGCGCCAGCACAAGCGCCCACAGGATGCCGATTCCGCCGAACCCCCAGAACGGCATGCGCCAGCCGCCCTCGCCCCCCTCGGCCAGATAGCCTGCGGCGACGCTGCACCCGATTATGCCCGCATACAGCCCCATCTGCAGTATGGACAGCGCTGTCGCGCGCGTCTCCCTGTGGAGCTCGCCGACGATGGACGTCGCGGACGGATAGTAGAACGACTGCCCGATGCCGTTGAGCACCCCGTACGCGACGAGCATCAGCCCCAGGCAGGACATGAACCCCGAGGCGAAGATGCCCAGGCAGAAGACGAACACGCCGGAGACGACCATCCACTTGCGGTTGAAAAGGTCGGCGGCAATCCCCGCGAACGGGACGGACAGCCCGTACACGAAGGTGAACACCGTGCCCACAAGCCCTATCTCGGCCGCGGACACGCCGAACGACGACTGGACGGATGAAAGAGTCGCGTTGTACACCTGCCGGGTCCCCTGCTGGAGGAAAAACGCGACCCACAGCAACGCAAGCGCCATCCACTTGTAGTTTCCGTCTGTTTTGCGGTCGATTTCGTTCATGAGCTTCTATTATACCATAAATGCGGCCGCGATGTGCCGCCGCCTGGAGATGGCCGCTATCCCCGGACGGCTGGAGCCCCCTCGCCCGCCACGGACCCAATATATCCGCACGCGGCCCCCATGGACCACATGGAAGCCGCGCACAGGAACGGTCCGCGGGGGACGGATCAGAAGTACCCGCCCTTGTCGATGATCTCGCTGATCGTGTCGCCCTGGCGCACCCAGCTGAAGATGTCGACCTCGTTGCGCTCGATGCCCTCGGCGCGCAGGAGCACCTCGTAGGCGATCTCGCGCGGAATGCAGATGACGCCGTCGATGTCCCCCATGATGATGTCGCCGGGCCTGACCGTCACCTTGCCGATGCGCACGGGCACCTGGTAGTGCGTGATCATGCAGCGGCCGAGCGAGCCGTTCGAGACGCGGTACTTGTAGAACACCGGGAACTTCTGCTCCAGGATCTGCTTCGTGTCGCGGATCCCTCCCGCGATCACCGCGCCGCGTATGCCCTTCGTCATCGCCGTCGCCGTCATGACGCCGCCCCAGAGGCTGGCCTCGACGTCGTCCGACGTGTCCCATACAACGACGCCGTTCGGCTTGAAGTCGTCGAGCATCTGCGCACGGAACGTCATCTCGCCCTCGATCATGCAGTTCGGCGCGGACTTCACCGTGAACGCCTCGCCGCAGACGACCATCTCGTCGCGGAGCGGCATGATCTCGTGCGGGAGGTTCTGGTCGAGGAGGCACGCCTCGCGCATGACGTCGTTTACGCAGCCGGTGTAGAGCTTCTCGAATCGCTCGCAGAGCTCCTTCACCGGAATCGGGAATTCGTTGTTCGGAATCGTCTGACGGCGGGCGATTAGCTTGTCGAGCTTCATAAGGCCGGCTTCCTTGGCCTTTGAACGCATGTCTGCTAGTGATGGCATATGACTCCTTTTGGCTTGGTAGTTTGGTTGTTAAGCGGAATTGCGGCAGTTCCTGCCGTCAGCCCGGCAGGCAGAGCCCCCCGTCGACCATGATCGTCGCGCCGGTGATGTAGCGCCCCGCGTCCGAGGCAAGCAGGAGCGCCGTGCCGGCGGCGTCCTCGGGCCGCGCGTAGTCGTGCATCGGAATCGCGGCGGTGACCTTCGGCCCGTAGACGGGATCGGCGAGGCATTCGCGGTTGCGGTCTGTGTTGAAGACCCCGGGGCAGAGGTTGTTCACCGTGATCCCCTCGGCCGCGACCTGGCGCGCGACACCCCTGACGAGGTTCTCCTGGGCGGACTTCGTCGCGGCGTAGACGCACATGTCGGGATGCGGACGGCGCTCGTTCACGGAGCCTACGACGATGAGCCGGCCCCACTTCTGCGCCTTCATCTTCGGATAGCACCGCTGGAACATGCGGAGCGTCGCAAGGAAGTTCACCTGGAACTCGCGCCTCGCCTCGTCCATCGGGAACTCCTGCCACGGTATCTTCTCCTGGACGGACGCGTTCGCGACAAGAATGTCGACATCGGCTGGGAGCGTATCGACCTGCGAGGGATCCGAAAGGTCCGCCGCAACGGCGAAGCTCTCCGGCGAAAGCGCCTTCACGAGCGCAAGGGCCTCGTCAAGCGGCGCGCTCCTGCGCGAACCGTGCACAATCACCTTCGCACCGTATTCGGCCAGCGCAAGCGCGATCGCCCTGCCGATTCCGCGCGCCGATCCGGTGACGAGCGCCGTTCTACCCCTCAAGTCGAATTTTTCCTTCAGCATTTCGCGGCTCCTCCGTTTGCAGTTGTGATGTATTGCAGATGACACCGCGGCTTATAGCATTTACTCCCTTCAGTAGACATACTATATCAGGCAAAAATACATCATCTTTCAGGCAAGGAGGTGACAGATGCAATACGGCGGCGGACATAACGCGTCCGCCGCCGTGCGCACCGTCACTTTACGAGGTGCATCTCGATGTTCATGTTGCGGCAGAGCGCGGTGAGCTCCTCCACGCGGTCGCCGTACATGAGCGCGTAGTGGTGCTCCCAGCCGTTCTCCATGACCTCGCTGCGGACCGCCTCGCAGCCCGCGTCGAAGACGAGGTTGAGCGGAGTGCCGCGGACGAAGAGGTCGGTGTCAACGCCGGTCGCCGGGCAGACGAGCATGCGGAAGCCCGTGCCGTCGCGCTTCTCGCCGAGGCGCGCAAGCGTGACGCGACCGGGCTTGAGCGGGAACTCGCCGGTGCAGCCCTTCACGCCGCCGCCCTCGACCGTGGCCGAGCAGTGGAGCTCGGGCTGGTAGCCCTTCTTGCAGAGCGAGCAGGGCGCCGCGCCGCAGTGCCAGACCGTCCCGTGGTCGCCCTCGCAGACGATGAGGTCGCAGAAGAACGGCAGGTCGCCGGCGACGATCTCGCCGATGCGCATCATGACCGCGCCGTAGACGTCGCCTTCGCAGGCGGTGAGGTAGCCGTGGTTCGTGAGGTGGCCGAGCGTCGAGCAGACTGCGATGCCGTAGAACTCGTTTAGGATCACCTCGGGCCAGCAGCGCATCGCGAAGGTGTCGACGAAGAACTTCTCCTTCATCTTCATGACGGCCGCGATGAGGCGCGCCGACTTCTCCTTCTGGTCGCCGCGCGGACCGTCCGTCGGATGCGTCTTGAGGTCGCCGTCGATGATCGCCATGCCCTTCGCGACTTCGTCGGGCGTGAGGTTCTGCGCGACGGTGAAGAGCTCGTGCTCGGTGATGATCTTGACCTCGGGGCCGAGCGTGCGGCGGAGCATCATCTCGTCCACGCAGCTCGTGAAGAAGCCGGGGACGCGTCCGCCGATGAGGCCGATGCGCATGCGGCCGAGCGCCTTCATCGCCTGCGCGACGCGGATCTGCTTCATGAGCTTCTCCTCCGCCTCCTTCGTGCCGGCCTGCGCGTGCACGTAGAAGTAGGGGATGCCGAGCCTCCACATGTGGTGGGCGTTCATGTTCGCCGCGCAGAACGAGTTGTTCTGGAGGCGTCCGCCCTTCGGGTCCGGCTCGGGCTGCGACCAGAGGAGGATCGGCACCTTGAGGCGCTGGGCGAACATGGGCGGCACGACGCCGAGCGAGAACGTGAGGAAGTGCGCGACGATGAGGTCGGGGCGGTCCTTCTCCCACTGGTCGAGGACCTCGATCGCCTCGCCCTCGAGCGCAAGCATGTGGTCCGGCGCGATGACCTCTACGTCCGGAAGGGTCTTGAGGAACTTCGTCGCGTCGGCGCGCGCCGCCTCAAGCGTGTCGTTTGTCCAGTTGACCTTCGAAAGCGGAAGGTACCCGATCTTGAATTTACCGTTCATTTTCTAGCCTCGTTTGTGTTTTGTTTCATCCGTCCAGGATAAATCGGTTTGAGTTGATTATATCATATCGCCACGTCCATCAAAGACCGCATTGCGCATAAAACAATGACCCGATTGCGAAGCCGCGCCTACAGGCGGCGGTAGCGGGGAAGCCGCGTGAGCGGCACTTTCTCGAGCTTCATCTTCTTCGGGCCCTCGTGCGTCGCGCCGAGGTCGTCGAGCCAGCGCCCCGCGGGAAGCTCGACCGTCGTCGAGTCGTCCTCGGTCACGACCGGCGCCACGAGCCAATCCCCGCCCAGCATGAACTGGTTCATGAGCCTGTCGAAGCCCTGATGCGGGAACTCGTACTCCATGGAGCGGAGAATCGGCTCGCCGGTCTTCGACGCATGGCGCGCGAGCTCCAGGATGTACGGCCCGAACTCGACATGCAGGTCGGCGAAGAGGCGGCACGCGGCGACGCCCTCGGCAGAGAGGTAGCGCCAGGGCGCGGCGGAGAACTGCATCATCGGATGAAGCGCCTGAAGCGCGGCGGAGCGCACGAACAGCTTCTCGCTGAAGAAGCCGCCGGGGCGGAAGGTGTTCGCCTCGCCTCCGCCGACCATGTCCGCGACGACATAGGGCGAGCCGAGGAGACCCGCCGCCTGCATGCGGCCGCTTATGGACTGGAGCGACTTCCAGCTGTGGTGCTGGTCGATTAGCCGCTGCATGACGGGGATGCCACCAGAGCAGAAGCCGCAGCGCGCCTCGTTGTACTCGAAGTTGTCCGCGATCAGCTTCGCGTACTCGTGCACGTAGTCCGGCGCCTCCTTCTTCGGATCGTGGAAGCGGAGGGACTCCGCGAGCGGCTCGGCGTCGCCGGCGTCGAACTTGAAGCCGTCGATGCCGTATTCCGCGGCGAAGTCCTTGAGCGTCTTCACGAAGCAGTCGCGGCCAGGCGCGTAGGTCAGGTCGTAGACGCTGCTGATCCCGCTCCACCACCAGATCACGCCGGCGCGCTTGCTCTTCGGCTTGAACTTGTCGTAGGCGAGGACGTCCTTGCCCTCGATCATGTAGCCCTTGCCGTGGCGCAGCATCTTGTACTCGCGGCTGTCTGGCGAGACGAAGTAGGCGGTCCAGATCATCGACTTCCAGCCGTTGTCGCGGATGCGCTTGAACATCCCCTTGGGGTCCGGGAAGTCGTCGGCGTAGAACTTGAAGCTGCCCTGGTGGCTAAGCCAGCCGCCGTCCATCATGTACACGCCGCACGGGAACCCGCTCTTCGCGAGCGCGTCGGTGTAGGCGTCGACGGACGACTGCTTCATGCCCTGGATCGCGATCTCGATCCAGTTGTTCCACTGGGGCTTGGTGAAGAGCAGCTCCGCGGGGAGGCGTCCGTCGAACGGGAAGTGCTTCGCGCACGCGGCGAGATACGCCTCCCTGAGCGTCGAACCGGCCTCGACCGGCTCGACGGCGCCCAGCGGCGACGTGATGTAGATCGTGCCGTTAGTAGCGGCGAAGACGAACGGCCGGTCGCTCCACACGTAGCGGCCTGCGCTGGAGACGAGGAACGGCGCCGTCGCGCCGCCGCGGCCCTTGACGCCGACGTCGCGCGGACGGTCCGTGTCGACGTACGGCATCGACTCGCCGTCGTTGAGGATGCCGCCCCACCACTTCTCGCCCTCAAGGGGCTCGATCACCGTAAGGGCGGCCTGGGCTGCAAGCGAGACTGTGGCGGCGGCGGATGCCGCGATTGCGGAGATTCTCATGTCCGTGTCACTTCTCGATGGTGAAGGTCTGGTTCGGCTTCGGCGGCACGTAGCCGTGGGTCGAACCCTGCACGAGGTTCGCCTTCACCGGGCACTTCATGTTGTAGTAGCTGAGAAGCACGCCGCGCGGCGGACAGGTGTAGTCGCCCATGCCGAGGCGGGTGATCTCGACCTTGCAGGACGCCGGGATGCGCTTCGCGTGGAGCGCCGCGTCGAAGTAGGCCGCGTTGGGCACTGGCGGGATGCCCCACGCGCGGGAGGGGAATGGTCCGTCGCCGTTGCGCGGACAGCCGATGTCGCAGCCCCAGGTGATTCCGGGACGCGCCTCGGATAGACCGGCGACAAGCCCGGCCGCCCACATCGTCTGGAGACCGCCCTGGCTGCCGCCCTCTGCGACGAGGTTCCTGCCGTCCCACTCGGGCAGCGACTTCAGGTAGTCGAACGCGCGCATCACGCGCATCGCCATGTAGTAGAAATACGTATCCTTCGGATTGTTGTAGTCAGACGGCTCGAGCGCGTAGTTCGCGCGCTGCTTCTCGGCGCCGGGGACGATTCCGTTCACCTTGTTTCCGAAGTCCTTGTAGTACTGCTCGTCGTGCCCCACCATCTCGTAGCCGTGCGCGTTGATGTGCAGGCGGATGGCCTTGCCCGATCCGTGGTCGGGCACCTTGGGAAGCTTGAAGTTGTTTCCGTTGTAGCCGTCGAAGAAGGCCTTGGCGGGAAGCGTGCCGGGCTTCGCGTCCACCGGCATCGTGAGCCAGCCCGTCGCGGGCCTGGGGCCAAAGCACGGGATCTCCACTGCGCAGATCCTGTATTCCTTCTTCAGCTTCTCGGGCGTGACGTCGGTGAGCTTCACCTTGCCCTTGAACGGAACCGTCGCGAGCTTTCGCTTCGCCTCCTTCCAGAAGGCGTCGAAGTCGGCGGGCTCCTTCGTCGTGAGCTTCATCTTCTCCGTCTCCGCG
>JAFRJH010000193.1 GCA_017432385.1 Kiritimatiellia bacterium | reverse complement strand
GGCATCGCCTCGCCGAAGGGCTTCGAGAACTCGCTGCGCCACCTCGGCGCGAAGGTCGTGTGGTGCGAGCGCTACGCCGACCACCACCGCTACGACTCGTCCGAGATACTCTACGCCCTCAACCGGACCGCAGACATGGGCGCGGACGCGCTCGTCACGACCGAGAAGGACGCCGTCCGCTTCCCGCGCTTCGAGACGACGCCCGTCCGCTGCCTCTACCTGCGCATCGCCATAGAGATACTGAAGGGCGGCGAGAGCTTCAGGGACATCATAAACCGCATCTGCTTCCGCAAGCAGGAGGAAAGGGGGGAGCCCGCGGCGGACGGCGCGGCCTCATGAAGATCACGCTTGCCAGCGGCAGCCCCAGAAGGGCGAAGATACTGGAAGGCCTCGGCGTCGACTTCGAGGTCGTCAGGACCGACGCGCCGGAAGTCTCGTATCCGGGCGACCCGGAGCGGACCGTCCGCGAGAACGCGCTCGCGAAGGGCGCGGCGTGCACTGGGCGCAGGGGCGTCCTGAGCGCGGACACGATAGTGTGGCTCGACGGGCGCATCTACGGCAAGCCGCGCGACCTTGACGAGGCGCGCGAGTTCCTGCGGGGGCTTTCCGGCAGAACCCACTCCGTCTTCACCGGCGTCGCGTTCGACGGAGAGGCGAAGGTCTCGAGAAGCGACGTCACCTTCCGCAGCCTCGACGAGGCGGCGATAGAGGAATACGTCGCCAGGGTGCGGCCGACCGACCGAGCGGGCGCATACGACATAGACGAGTGCGGCGACATGGTCGTCGAGTCGTACACCGGAAGCTACGAGAACATAATGGGACTCCCGGTCGAGCCGCTCAGGGACTGGGGGATCGTCCGATGAAGGCATGGGTGCAGCGCGTGACCGAAGCGTCGGTCGAGGTCGACGGCGAGAAGCTCTCGGAAATCGAGACCGGCTACCTCGTCCTCCTAGGCGTCGCGCCGGCGGACACCGAAACCGCGGCGGACGCGATCGCCGAGCGGATATTCCGGCTGCGCATCTTCGAGGACGATAGCGGCAGGATAAACCGGTCCATAGAAGACGTGCGCGGAAAGGTGATCGTCGTCTCCCAGTTCACGCTCTACGCCGATACCGCGCACGGACGCCGTCCGGGCTTTTCCGGCGCGGCCCGCCCCGAGATCGCCGAGCCGCTCTACGAACGCGTCGTCGCGAAACTCCGTGAGCTCATGGGCGCCGACCGCGTCGGCACCGGAAGGTTCGGCGCATATATGAAGGTCTCGCTCGTGAACGACGGTCCGTTTTCCGTAGAGCTACTTGCGTAACCAGCCGGAACTTCCGGTTTCCCTTGCCACGCTTCGCAATCGACTCTTTTTTGATCTGCGCGAAAGAGTCTTTTCTGCCTTGTGAAAATGATATAGAAAATGATATAATAGAGGCGTTGCAGGAGAGGAGCCTGCAATGGAAGGTCCAGCCTGGGATATGTCGAGGAAAATAAACCTGTATTTGCAAGTTGACGCAATGCGCGTCAATTGTGGTATTATCTGCACAGTCAAGGTGTGTGGCCTGTTCGGTTGTGAAAGGAGCGTCAAATGAAATTCATGCTTGATTCGTCCATCAAGTCCCGTGGAATGATTGTATCCATGCTGTCCGCAGCGGTGCTTACCCCCTGCGCGTTGCTGGCCGAAAAGACGACCAACACATATACGCGTACGTCGTCGGCTGCCGCGGACATCAAGTGGGACGCGACAGGTTTTCCTGAGGTGACGACCACCGCCGGAAGCGACATCTCCATCAAGATCGACTATGCGGAAGATGGGGAAAAGTACCAGCGAATCCAGACGGGTAATCGGAGTTCAACCCCGAAGGTCAATCTGCTGCCGATCTATCTTGATTCCGTTATCGGTGGCAAATACCACAATTTGTCCTTAGTAGGTGCCGACAATGGAAGCCACAAATATGCCGTCATCAATGACCCGACGCCGTTTGAAGGCTTCTGGTCCATTGATGTAGGCCCGGCACACGCGAGTGGCATCTACTTGCCGGACAACGCCGGCGCTGGTGTGCGTACCATTGGCTCGGCTTTCCTCAAGGGGCGCTTCCAGTTTGGCGTGGCGCCAGGTTGCGAGGCGATTCTCGACTATCCGTTCGGACTTGGCATGTTCGAGGTGAACAGAGCATCGGGAAATCCGGAATGGATGGAACCAACTTCTGTTGCCAAGCCCACGGGCAAACTCACGATTAATCGTTCCCCTGGGCCGTATTCCGTGGCGCAGGTCCGGAGTGGAACGCTCGGAATCGTTGGCGGTGATGACGACGCGTCTTCTCCCGTTCCAGATGCTTGGGCGCGATTCGATGCGTCGGCCGAGGGGTCCTTTACTCTTGAAGGAACGGAAGTGACCGAATGGCGCGACGCCGACGGCAGGCCGGTCGCTGCGGCATGGGAAGCCACCCCTCTGCACAAGCCGACAAGGGAGATAGATGCCGTGACGGGGAAGACGCTTGTCAATTTCGGGCCACGAGGAGGAGTGTCGTCTCCCGGCGGCGGATCTCGGCTGAAGTTCGCAGAGGCGAAGGACGGAATCGCGGAGATGTTCGTCGTCATGCGTGAAAACAGCGACAGCAAGCCCCCGGCCCATCTTTTCGGCAATGCCTTCCCGCGCAATTCATCGTCAAACTACCTTTTTATGGGGTGGAGTTTGCTTCCAAAGGAGCTTGCCATGGGCGAGTTCCGTTTCAATGGACAGGCCGTGGTCCCGGATTTCGCGTTCAATCTCTCGCATGAGCTCAACGTCGTCTCAGCGGGATACCGCAGCGGCGGCGGAAGCGTCACATACATTGGCGGCACCGACAGCGGCAACAGCGCCAGCGCCGGAGGTGCGCAGATAGCCGAGATACTCTTCTACACCAACACGCTGACCGCCGCGGAGCGCCGTCGCAACAACGACTACCTGATGAAGAAGTGGAAGGGCGTAGGCGTTTGCGACTATGGTGCGATTATGCTGGAGAAGCCTGCTTCGCTTAGCGTCGAGTCCGGCACTGTGCACGTGAGGGAACTCCAGCTTGCGACGAACGGATTCGTCAAGGCCGGTTCCGGCAACCTCGAAATCGAGTCGCTCAACACGAACCTCAATTCTCTTGTCGTAAACGGCGGATCGGTTCGCTTCGTGAACACGCTCGATCGCGGCGCCAACCCGCAGCCGGCGGCCCATCCGCTTGCCTGGTTTGACGCGGCCGACTCCACTACGTTAGACCTCGTTCCCTCGAACTACACCGGCAATGCCAGTGTGGGGCCGCTTGAGCCCACCAACTATACGTTCATTTCCAGCTGGCGCGACAAGAGCGGCAACGGCTACACGCTCCATTCTCCTCGCCTTGGTTCCAAGGCTTCGTATTCAATCTACGCGGGTGGCCAGACCGGCGATGAGCCTGCGTGGCCGACTCTTGACGAATCTACAGGAGCGCACCCAATGGTCGACCTCGGGCCGTATCTGAACCCGTGTTCTTCTCCATACCAAGGCCATTTTGGCTGGATCGACGGAATTTCCGGCCTTTCCACATGGCTTAGCCTTTACAAAAGCAACGGCAGCATGTATGGAGATTATGGAATTCGGCAGGGGTTCGTTGTGTTCTACAAAGTTGACTCGCGCGCTAACCCAATCAACAGTCAAGGCTATGAGCTTCGCAATGCCGGCTACAATAACCCGAAATCACAGTTCGTCTCCGACAACTATGCATCTGTTGCGACAGCGGGTGGATACTGGACGTATGACGGCGCAACGGTCAACCCCAGCAGCGTAAGCCTTCTCGCCGACGGCAAGGCCCACCTTGGCGCGTTCCTAACCGCTGATGCGGGGATTCCCGTGAATGTATTCGGGTCGGACCAGAGCGGCGGCAACAGCTCGGGCGGATGCAAGATCGCCGAGGTCATTCTCTACGACCGTGTGCTGACCGAGCAGGAGCGGCTCGACACCGAGCGCTATTTGATGGCGAGGTGGAACTGCGGCACGCATCCGGCGGACAAGAACAGCTCGCCCGTTGGCACGCTCTCCTGGGGCGACGGAGTTGACGCCGTATTCGACAATGACGTAAACATGACGTATGGCAGACTCGAGCGCACGTCATCCGGCGAGATTGTCAAGAAGGGCGACGGCGCGGCGACGGTGCAGCTCTTCGACCCGACTGAGGCGGACGTTACGGCGGTTTCGGTCGAGGGCGGTTCGCTTTCGCTCTGGTGCGATCCTCTGGCCGACGCCTGGGCTCATCTCGACGCGACGCGCGCCGACTCGATCGAGTACACGACGACAGACGGGACAAATTACGTGAGTCGCTGGAAGGACATCTCCGGCAATGGCCACGATGCTACGGCGGCAACGGAGCCCGTGTCGAAGCCCGTCTATCGCACCGTCACGCTTGACGCAGACAACACGATTGCCGATTCCGGCCGCGAAATCCCTGTCGTCGACTTTGGCGAGTACTACAACTTCGAGCAGCTCCCGGCCGAGGGCCGCTCGAACACCCCGACCAACACCGCCACGGCAATGAATTTCGCCAATGCGATGACCGCCATGGAGGAGTTCTACGTGGTGCATGCCGATACAGACCACTGGAACGGCTCTGGGAAGAACAACTACACCGGCATTCTCGGGTACTCTGCGTTTCAGAGCAACAACTATCCGTTCCTGAGGTCCGCTCAGTCGCCGATCATCGGCCACATCGGCGAGGCCAACGGCAGGCTCAGAAACGGCTACATCGGAGTGAACGGAAGTCAGAGCGACTATAACTACGCTCCCACGCTGAAGCAGCTCAATGTCTACACATTCCAGTCGGATGGCCAGGTGACCCAGAAGTGGTCACTTGCCCAAAGACAGGGATACCAGTGGGGCGGACAGGTGCTTGGAGAGGTGATCATGTTCCAGAACGCGAACAGCGAGGCGCGTAGGAACGCGATCACGACGATGCTCTGCAACAAGTGGCGCGCGCAGGGAATGCCGGTCGCGTCGTCCTGGACGCTAGGTTCGGTGACGGTCGCGGAGGGCGCGACGCTCAACGTCGGCGGCTCGAAGGGCTTTGCCTACACGGCGACGACGCTCAGCGGACTCGGCACGATCACGTCTGGCCCGGAGATTCTCGGAGTCGCGCACATTGCCGCAGGATCCGCGGATGCCGTCGGGACGCTTTCCGTCGCGGCTGACGTCACGACCGCGGCCGACGCTGTCATGGACGTGTATTTCGACGGGGACGGGCAGCCCGGCAAGGTCGAGATCACGGGCAAGCTTACGCTCGGCGGCTCCGGGTCGGTTGTTCTGCACGTCCCGGATGGCGTGCGCGTCGAGTACGGCGAGTACGAAATCGCTACGGCCACGTCGATTGCGGTTGCCGACCCGTCCGCAAGTCTTACGCTCGACGCGTCCGCACTGGCCCGCGGCCTGGCGAAGGTCCACGTTGATCTCGAGACGGGCAAGGTGCTCCTCAGGTTCCAGCCCGCTGGAATGACCATAATCATCCGCTGACGGATACATGCATATGACAGACAGGACTTTCGCGTTCGGCAGAATCGCCCTGGCCTTCGCATTTGCAGCGGCTTCGTTCGCCGCCGTGGCCGAGATGGAGCCGGCGAGCCCCGAGTCGCAGGGCGTGGACTCGCAGGCAATACTTGACTTCATCGACGCGGCGGAGAAGACGTTCGACGGAACAGACAAGGGGGCGCTCCATGGCTTCGTCGTCGTGCGCCATGGCAAGACGATCGCCGAGGGGAGCTGGCGGCCTTTCGACACGCTGAACCATCCGCACATGCTCTATTCCCACTCGAAGAGCTTCACCTCGTCGGCGATAGGATTCCTTGCGGACGAGGGGAAGATCGACCTTGACGAGCGGGTTGTCGACATATTCCCCGGGGACGCGCCCGCCGAGCCGTCGGCGAACCTGCGCGAGCTTCGCGTGCGTGACCTCCTCACGATGAACGTGGGCTCGTCGAGCGACCACCGCATCGGGCGCTTTCCGTCCGGCTGGGTCAGGGCGTTCCTCGCGAAGCCCGTCGACAGGCGGCCCGGCACGGGATTCAAGTACGACTCGGACGCGACGTACATGCTGGCCGCCATCGTCGAGAAGCGCACGGGGATGCGGCTCATGGACTACCTGAAGTCGAAGATGTTCGACAGGATCGGCATCACGCGCGCGTGGTCCACGGTGTCGCCCGAGGGCATCGCCTGCGGCGGGTGGGGGATGAACATGACGACCCGCGAGATCGCGCGGTTCGGGCAGCTGTATCTCCAGAACGGGATGTGGGGCGGCGAGCACGTGCTCTCGCCGTACTGGACGGCCCTAGCGACGGCGCGCCACACCTGGAGCGGCTGGCGGAACATCGGAATGCGCGCGCTCGGCGAGGGGTCCGACTGGGAGCAGGGCTACGGCTTCCAGTTCTGGCGCTGCACACACGGGGCGTACCGTGCTGACGGGGCGGCCGGACAGTACACGGTCGTCATCCCCGAGAAGGACATGGTCGTATCCATCAACGCCGGGCTGTCCGACATGGGCGGGGAGCTCGCGCTCGTGTGGAAGCATCTTCTTCCCGGCGCCAAAGACGCGCCTCTCGCCGAGGGCGAGGCGTACGCGAAGCTCCGCGCGCGCCTGGGATCGCTGGCGCTTCCGCCGCTGAAGAACGCGGGGTCTGGCGACGGGGCCGTCGGGCGCAGGTTCGCCCTGAAGGAGAACGTCCGCGGGTTCGCGTCCGTGAAGGCCGTCCCGGCGGAGAAGGGCTGGTCGCTCGAGGTCGCGACGCGCGCTGGGCTTCAGAAGATCCCCGTCGGCGACGGAGCGTGGGCGGAGGGGACGATGCGCGTCGACACGGAGAGCTACGAGGCGCTCGGCGGCTACATCGGCGAGCAGCGGACGGCGGCGTGCGGCGGATTCGCCGCGGACGGCGCGTTCCGCGTCCGCGTCTACTTTGTCGACACTCCCGGATACCTCGACTTCACGATCGGCGCGAACGGCCTCAAGGGACGCTTCTTCGCGATGAACGGCTGCGAGCTGGCGTCCGAATGACCGCCGGTCCGCACCTCCGCGGCAGACGGCTCCGGAATGATTCCGCGCTTCCCTTTCCCGCGCGGTTTGTGTAAAATGTCCGGTGAAGTCAAGGAGGGAAGAAGATGGCCAACGTCACTCGCCGGAAAATACTCGACATGATTGCCAGAGGCGGCCTTGCCTGCGGCTGCGGGCACGCTCTCTCGCGTTTCGCGATCCTGGACGCGCTTGCGGCGGACGCGGCGGACGCGAACCCGTTCAAGGTCGCGACGACCGGCTTCCTCGGGCGGCAGGTCTCGCGTCTGGGATTCGGCATGATGCGTTTGCCGCAGAAGGGGCGCGGCGTGATCGACGAGGAGCTTTCGGACAAGCTGGTCGACTACGCGATCCGGCACGGCGTCAACTACTTCGACACGGCGTGGATGTACATCGGCGGCAAGTCGCAGCAATACACCGGGAAGGTGCTCGAGAAGTACGACCGCGAGAAGCTCTTCATCGTCAACAAGATGCCGGGCGGACACGGCGCGCGGGGGCTGGACGACGCGAAGGACATCTTCCGCAGGCAGCTGGAGGCCTGCCGCACGAAGTACTTCGACGTCTATCTCCTGCACGCGCTCGGCGACTACCGCGGATACGAGCGGTTCTACCTCAAGGGCGGGGTGCTCGACTTCCTCAAGGGCGAGCGCGAGGCGGGGCGCATCCGCCATCTCGGGTTCTCGTTCCACGGCGGGGAGGGCGACCTCCGCCGCTACCTCGACCAGAAGGACTCCGCGGGCTGGGACGTCGTCATGCTCCAGATGAGCGCGAACGGCGTCGGCCGCGAGTTCTACGAGATGACGAAGCCGACGGGGCTGCCGATCGTCGTGATGGAGCCGCTGCACGCCGGGCGGCTCGCGAACCTCAACGTCGCCGCGCGCAGGGCCCTCGCCGAGCTCAAGCCCGGCCTTTCCCCTGCAGGCTGGGCCTTCCGCTGGGTCTCGTCGCAGCCGAACGTCGCCGTCGCGATCTCCGGCATGAGCCGGTATTCCGACGTGGTCGAGAACTGCGATACGTACCGCGACTTCCAGCCGCTGACGGAGTCTGACGTCGCCGCCTACCGCGCGATCTGCGAGAAGTACAGGGGCGCGAACCTCCTGCCGTGCACGGGCTGCGCCTACTGCGCGCCGTGTCCGCACGGCGTCGACATCCCCGGCGTGTTCGGGCTCGTCAACGCCTGCAGGACGGACGGCCTGCTGGGGCCGAAGGGCGACGGAAAGGGGATGTCCGCCGCGGACCGCAGGAAGTTCCTCGACATGTACCGCGACAAGGTCGGGGAGAAGACGGACGCGTCGCACTGCACGGCGTGCGGCAGCTGCCATCCGAAGTGTCCCCAGCACATCAAGGTCGCCAGGGAGTTCCGGACCGTCAAGGCGATGGTGGAGGCCATCCGGCGCGAGGACGCGCAGGGCGGGCCTGCATGACGAGCGACCCGCAGGCGAAGGCGAACCTCAGCGCCGCCGCCGCGCCGAACCAGGCGAGGACTGTGTCCATGTCGCCGACGAGCTTCATCTTCGCGGCGAGCATCAGCGCCGCGG
>JAFRJH010000192.1 GCA_017432385.1 Kiritimatiellia bacterium | reverse complement strand
GTCGTCGCCCTTTGCGTCCGCGAGGAGCTTGAGCGCGATGCGCGCGGCGTAGCGCGCCTTCGTCGGCCCGTCCTTTATGAGCCGCAGCGCCGTCGTCTTCAGGAGCGTCGCGTAGCGTATGTCGTCGATCGCCTCGCGGAAACCCTCCCAGGCAAGTGTATCAACGCATCCATTGCCAGAACCATACACGAAATTCATCGGACGGTAGAGGCCCATCTCGATGTCGTTCCAGCCCTGGAGGTGGTGCGCGTAGTTGTAGGTGCACCCGTGCCCTGCGAAATACGGGCCGAGCCCGTACTGGCGGCGCGCGTAGGCGGGGTTCTCCGCGCCGACATGCTGCGAGGCGTACCAGCCCATGCGCCCGTCGGGAGCTGTCTCGTTGTACTTCGCGGTCTTCGCGGCCGTGCGCTGGTCGGGCGAAAACGGCGGCCACCAGAGGTCCGCGAGGTTCGCGCCGGCCATGTACCCGGACTGGGAGTTGACGGCGAAGACGAATCCCTCGTCGTGGTAGATCTCGACCATGTCGCGTATCGCGCGCAGCGTTGCGAGCCCGTATTCGTCGCCCCACGAGAGCATCATGCCCTTGTGCGAGCCGAACTTCCTGTCGAGCGCGCGCGCCGTGTTGCGCGCGGCGTAGCGCACGTCGGCGTCCGCGCCGCTCTTCATCAAGCCCATGAACGCCCCCGTGAAGTCCATGCCGACGCGCTCGGCCATGTCCTTGTACTTTACGCTGTCGCCGAAGCTGGGGATGGTCTCGTTGTGCCGCACGAAGTCGGCGAGTATCGCCTCAAGCTGGCGCTCCGCGAGCTCCGGGTCGTTCCCGTTCGAGCAGCGGATCCACTCCATGTTCACGTACTCGCAGAAGAGCGACCTGAAGTCCTTCTCGACGTCGTGGTACGTCTTCGGAGCGGGCAGCTCGAAGTCGAGGACGCGCAGGCGCACCGGCACTTCGTGGAGAAGCGCGCCGCCCTTGCGGGCCTTGACCGCAATCGAGCCCGTGTAGAGACCCGGTTTGACGCCCTTCCCGACGTGCGCGGTGAGCATGAACTGCTTGTTCTTCCCCTTCTCGAGCGTCGCGCCCGCGAACGAGGGCGCGTCCGAGAAGCCGGGCTGCATGCAGAGGAACGCGTCGTCGATGCGGCCGGTCTTGAAGTCGACGTCGCGCTTGTGTATTCCGCGCGGCGCGGTAAGCCAGAACCAGCTGACCTTGCCGTCCTTCGCCGTGACGCGGGCCCAGTTCCCCTTCTTCCCGGTATCGACCTTCACGAGGTCCTCGTCGTGGAGGAGGAGCTCGGGGCATAGCTTGAGGCGGGGGTCCTGGAAGTAGCTGACCCATCCATTCGAGTTCTGGTACCATACCTTGACCGTCGTCAGGTCCAGATCCTTCGCCGGGAAGACGTCGCCGCCGGCGCTCTTCAGGTCGCCGACAACCATGTCGACCTTGCCGAGGTCGGAGTCGGACCTGAGGACGAACGAGCCGCCCTCGTATTCGCCGCGGGCGGCGACCATTGCGCACGGCGCGTCTTTGACGGCCTCCGGGGGAAGCGAGTCGGGAAGCACCTGCCCCTCGCCTGTCGCGGGGACGGCGAAGCGGACGATTCCCGCCAGCAGCATCATTGATGTCATATGGGACGTTCCTTGGTATGGTATGGCCTCTACACGGGGCATTATACCACGGAACGCCGCGACCTGTCATTTATACGAAAGTATCAGGCTACTCTATGTCGACGACGCTCGCCCAGTGGAGGAGGAGCTCGTGGTTCTTCGGCGTCTGGTCACGCGACGATTCCGCCGCGGCGACGATCGGAAGCCACTTCTGCACGTCGGGAAGCTTCACCTTGAGCGCCTCGCACGCGAGGGCCATGTACTTCTCCGCAGCGGCAACGTGGCCCGAAAGCCAGAACAGCAGATACGTGCGCGCGACGTCCGCGAGCGGATCGCCGAGTCGCACGTGGCTCCAGTCGATGACGCGCCAGTCGCCCTTCGGCGTGATGATCACGTTCGTCGGGTTGAAGTCTCCGTGGCAGAGCGACTTCCCGCGCGGGTAGCTCTGCAGCTTCATGTGCAGGTCGTAGCGCGTCTCCTTCGGGAGCGGCGACGCCGAGATCTGCTTGTCGAGCTTGTCCGCTAGGTTGCCCATGCGCTCGGACGTCTTCGCGAAGATCTGGCACTGGATAGCCACGAACTGCTTCAGGTACCTGACGAGGTTCTTCTTGTCCTTCGCCATCACGTCGGCGAGCGTCTCTCCCTCGACCCACTCGCGGCGGATGCACCAGTGGTCGCGGATCTTGAGGACCTCGAGCACCTTTGCGACGGGGAGCCCAGTCTCGGCGGCACGCGCCTCGTTCATCGCCTCGTTCAGGATCGAGCTCACCTTGTAGCTCGGTCCGAAGATCTTGAGCACAGTGCCCTTGTCCTTCGTCACGACCTTGTCGGTGCGCTCGAGGAGGACTCGATCCTGCCTGCTCGGGCGGCCGCGCTTCGCCGGAACCTTCTTCGCCGACATCTTCTTTTCGGCGACATTCTTCGTTTTCGTAGTCTTCATTTTCTTAAATTCCTTTCAGCGTGTCTATAACTTCTTTTGACTTCTCTTGTTTGCTTTCGCTACTGGGAGTTTTGGAGTCTAGGAGGATTGGAACATTTTTAACAACCTTCGAAACTCCTATCCTCCTTATCTCCCGGCAGCGAAAGCAATCATCAATTTTTTCCCTGTTTTAATCACTTACACGGTCTTGTGTGTTCCGTAGTAGGCGTTGAGGTACATCTGCTTGATCTCCGACATCAGCGGATAGCGCGGGTTCGCGCCGGTGCACTGGTCGTCGAAGGCCTGCTCCACCATCGCGTCGAGACGAGCGAGGAAGTCCTTCTCGTCCGGAACGTAGTCGCGGATCGTCGGCTTGATGCCGATCTTCGCCTGCAGCTCGCGTATCGCCTTGACGAAGTTGTTGAACTGCTCGCCCTTGGACTTCCCCTTGATGCCGAGAGCGTCGGCGATCTCGAGGTAGCGCTCGAGGGTATGCGGATGGTCGTACTGCGGGAACGTGCCCATCTTGCGCGGAATGGGATCGGCGTTGAAACGAAGGACTTCCTCCATCATCAGCGCGTTCGCGATTCCGTGCGGGATATGGTGGAAGCTCCCGAGCTTGTGCGCCATCGAGTGCATCACGCCGAGGAACGCGTTCGCGAAGGCCATGCCGGCCATCGTCGCGGCGTTCGCCATCTTCTCGCGCGCGGCGGGGTTCGCCTTCTTCGCGACGGCGGCGTCGTAGCACGCGGGCAGATACTTGAAGATCGTCTGGAGCGCGCGGATCGCGAGTCCGTCGGTGTAGTCCGTCGCCATCATCGAGGCATACGCCTCGAGCGCGTGCGAGACCGCGTCGATTCCCGACGCGCTGGTGAGTCCGGGCGGAGCCATCATCTGCATGTCCGCGTCGACGATCGCCATGTTCGGCATGAGCGCGTAGTCGGCGAGCGGATATTTCGTGCCGGTCTGCTCGTCGGTGATGACGGCGAACGGAGTCACTTCCGAGCCCGTTCCGGCCGAGGTCGGGACGCACACGAAGTACGCCTTCTCGCCCATCTTCGGGAACTTGTAGACACGCTTCCTGATGTCCATGAAGCGCATCGCCATGTCCTGGAAGTCGACCTCGGGGTGCTCGTAGAGGACCCACATGATCTTGGCGGCGTCCATAGCGGAGCCACCGCCGACAGCGATGATGACGTCCGGCTTGAACCCGGCCATCAGCTTCGCGCCCTCCTTGGCGCAGGCGAGCGTCGGATCAGGCGCGACGTTCGAGAACGTCGTGAACATGATGCCTTGGCTTTCGAGCGAGCGCTCGATCGCCTTGGTGTATCCGTTCGCGTAGAGGAACGAGTCGGTGACGATGAACGCCTTCTTCTTCCCGAGCTCCTCGCCGAGTTCGCGGAGCGCCACCGCGAGGCACCCCTTCTTCTGGTACACCTTCTCGGGCGCGCGGAACCACAGCATGTTTTCCCTTCTCATTGCCACGGTCTTGATGTTCAAAAGATGTTTGACGCCGACGTTCTCGGACACGGAATTGCCGCCCCAGCTGCCGCAGCCGAGCGTCAGCGACGGCGGGAAGCTGAAGTTGTAGATGTCGCCTATTCCGCCGAGGCTCGACGGAGTGTTGACGAGGAGGCGGCAGGCCTTCATGCGGTCCGCGAACTTCTCGAGCTTCTCGCGCTCGCCGAGCTCGTCGATCCAGAGGGACGACGTGTGGCCGAGTCCGCCGTTGTTGACGAGAAGCGCCTCGGCGATGTCGAGCGCGTCGTCGAAGTCGCGGCTCTTGTACATGCCGAGTATCGTCGTGAGCTTCTCGTGCCCGAACGCCTCGGAGCTGTCGGTCGAGGTCGCCTCGCCGATGAGCACCTTCGTGGACTCCGGAACCTCGAAGCCCGCCATCTTCGCGATGGCGACGGGCCTCTGCCCGACGATCTTCGCGTTGAGCGCGCCGTTGATGAGCATCGTCGCGCGGATCTTGTCCGCCTCCTCCTTGTTCAGGAAGTAGCACCCGCGGCGCTTGAACTCGTCCTTGACGTCGTCGTAGATGAGCTGGTCCGCGATGACCGTCTGCTCGGTCGCGCAGATCATGCCGTTGTCGAACGTCTTCGAGTGGATGATCGAGTTGACGGCGTTGACGAGGTCGCAGCTCGGGTCGAGGATCGCCGCCGCATTGCCCGCACCGACGCCGAGCGCCGGGGTGCCGCTCGAGTACGCCGCCTTCACCATGCCGGGTCCGCCGGTCGCGAGGATGATGTCCGCCTCCTTCATGAGGAGGTTCGTCTTGGGGAGGCTCGGCGCCTCGATCCAGGAGATGATGTCCGCCGGAGCGCCCGCCGCGACCGCAGCGTCGAGAACGGCCTTCGCTGCAGCCATTGTGCAGTTCTTCGCGCGCGGATGGGGGCTTATGACGATTCCGTTCCTCGTCTTGAGCGCGAGGAGGCACTTGAAGATCGCGGTCGAGGTCGGGTTCGTCGTCGGAATGACCGCACCTATGACGCCGATCGGCTCCGCGACCTTCATGATGCCCGCCGCCTCGTCTTCCTCCACGACGCCGCAGGTCTTCGTGTCCTTGTACGTGTTGTAGATGTACTCGGCCGCGTAGTGGTTCTTGATGATCTTGTCCTCGACGATGCCCATGCCCGTCTCCTCGACCGCCATCTTGGCGAGCGGGATGCGCAGCCTGTTCGCGGCAAGCGCGGCGGCCTTGAAGATTGCATCAACCTTCTCCTGCGAATATGCCGAGAATGTCTTCTGCGCCGCGCGGACGCGAGCCAGCATCGCCTCGAATTCAGCCATTCCGTCGTCCGGCTTCGCCGCCGGCACTGTTTCGTTTTCCGCCATGATTGTACCTTTCACCTTCTCTTTTCGTCCGTCAAACCCCTCCTCGGGGCCAACGGGCGCGCATTATAGCACTTTTTATATCGGTATGTCAATAGCGATATTCAGATATCGGTAATTATGGTATAATAAACGGCGCCATGAGCGAAAAAGAGACAAATCCAACGCTTCCGCTTCCAACAATCCGCAGATATCCGATTTATCTCCGGTGCATACGCGACATGATCGCGGCAGGAGAGCTGCACATATCAAGCGCAGTCGTCGCAGAAAAGCTTGGTCTCGACCCGGTACTGACGAGGAAGGACCTCGCCATGGCCGGCGTACCGGGGAAGCCTCGCCGCGGCTATCCCGCCCAGGAGCTTCAGAAGGCAATCAACCACGCGCTTGGATGGGACAGCACAACCGACGCGGCGCTCGTCGGCGCAGGCTCGCTCGGCAACGCCCTTCTCGGCTACGCCGGCTTCGAGGAGCAGAACCTCTCAATCGCCGTGGCCTTTGACGCCAATCCCGGACTTCACGGCCTTGCGCTCCACGGCGTGAAGGTGCGCCCGATGGAAGACCTGCCGCGGCTCGTCAGGCGCCTCAGAATCAAGATCGCCATTCTGACCGTGCCGAACGCAGCCGCGCAGGAGTGCGCCGACCAGCTGGTCTCCGCCGGGATCCGCGGCATCCTGAACTTCACCTCCGTGCAGCTCGTCGTCCCGGACGGCGTGCGAGTCCAGAACATCGACATAGCCCAGTCGCTCGCCGTCCTGTCGCACACGATTTCGGCGCATTGACCCGCCTCGCTACGCCATGCGCCTCTACTCCGCTTCGTCGCGGAC
This sequence comes from Kiritimatiellia bacterium, assembly GCA_017432385.1. Taxonomy (GTDB): domain Bacteria; phylum Verrucomicrobiota; class Kiritimatiellia; order RFP12; family UBA1067; genus UBA1067. The sequence goes on along the minus strand of JAFRJH010000192.1, from coordinate 1,268 downwards.
GGAAGCCTTGTAGAAGCGCTTCTCGCCGGAGGCGCTGAAGCGGAAGGAGACCGACTCAGGCGCCAGGAAGGCCTGGAGCTGGTTCGTCGCTCCGGCGTTCCTTCCTTCAGCGCCATGTCCAGCTCACTCTGGCCAATTGCCGCCTCATCGACCTTTGCGCCGTGTTCGAGGCGGAGCGACATTTCGCGAATTTGCTTTCGCTGCGTGGAGTTTCGGAGTTTGGGAGGACGAGATGATTTCTAAAAAGTCCTCCTATGCCATCGCACCTCGCCGCAGCAGCTCGAGCTCCGCGAGGCATTCACTGTACCCTCGTCGTCGGCAGGACTCCTTCAACGCGTCCATTTCTGCCATATCAACCGGAACGCGGAGTCCTCGCAGGAGGAACAACATATAATTCGTCATATACCACTGTGAGCAGTTGGCGCGACATGGGCAGAAAGTTGCGTGATCTTCTATGAATATTCGGACAAGGCTTCTTCCGGATTTGTCGCGCAGCGCAGTATTCGCACCCCACCTCGCTGCTGCGGTTGCGGCATATTCATATCCTCGACATACGGCCTGAACGAGCAAACGGTCACGCGACGCGACATCGTCAGGGAAGCAAGCGCGGCGCACGCAAACATCGTCATTCTCTTCGAAATCGTCAAGGAAGTCCATGCCATCGATGGTTTGCGGCAAATGAGACATTCCGCCAGCCCTATAAAGCAGACGGACCATGTCTCTGTAGTTGCAATCCTCGTTACAGGGGAATTCAATGCCGTCATGGGCATTGTACAGAGCAGTCAGACACATTTCTCCGACGGCATACCAGCACGGCGCATTGGGATCCGCCCCCATTTCAAGAAGCAGCTTCACTAGTTCGCAACTCCCATGCGCTGCGATGTAGAGCGCCGTATCACCTCCAAGCCCGGCAGAATCAATGTCTCCGCCGTTGTCGACTATGCATTGAAACGCCTCACGTCCACGCTCGATCCACTTGTCCTTGGAATCTGTCTTATCATCCGCAATTGCGAACCAGACCGCATCGGCAACCATAGCCGCTGCGGAAGAATCGCGATGCATCGCGAAGACGGACGCGCCATTCGACAGCGCTTTCTTCATCCCGCCGAGATCAAGCCTGCGACACGACTCAAGAAACTCGGCGTCTACGCCGGCAGCCTTAGGCATTTTGCCGCCACGGAGAAAGGCGACTTCCGTCCCGCTGAGCGAGACGATGGCGCTCCATATTTCGCCGGCATCTACCTTGATGGCATCGCCACGAAGAGCTT
>JAFRJH010000191.1 GCA_017432385.1 Kiritimatiellia bacterium | reverse complement strand
TTCACACCCAGCTCTTCGGCGACCGCAAGTACACCGCCAACGCCACCGGCTGCTCGCAGGCATACGGCTACTTCGCCCCGACCTTCCCGCAGACCGTCAACAAGCGCGGCTTCGGCCCCGCCTTCTCGAACTCGCTGTTCGAGAACAACGCCGAGTTCGCCCTGGGCATCTCCCTCTCGGCCGAGCAGATGCGCGCCCAGACCGCCCTGCACGCCCGCGCCGTCATCGAAAAGAGCGGCGACGAGACGCTCCAGGACGCGCTGCAGCGCTGGCTCGACGAGGGCGAGAATGTCGACAAGACCGTCGAGGTCGCCGACGCGGTGCGCGAGGCGCTCGCCGAGACGAAGGAAGAGAGCGCGGACATCGACTACATCCGCTCCCGCGAGGACACCCTGACCAAGAAGGCCATCTGGATGGTCGGCGGCGACGGCTGGGCCTACGACAGCGGCTACGGCGGACTCGACCACGTGCTCGCCTCGGGGCTCGACCTCAACGTCCTGGTCATGGACAACGAGCTGTACGCCAACACCGGCGGACAGTCCTCCAAGGCCACGCCGATCGGCGCCGCGGTGCAGTTCGCGGCCGCCGGCAAGGCCACGCCCAAGAAGGACATGGGCGTGATCCTGTCGAACTACGGCTACGTCTACGTCGCGCAGATCAACCTCGGCGCGAATCCCGAGCATGCGATCCGCTGCCTCAAGGAGGCCGCTGCCTACCACGGCCCGTCGATCGTCATCGCCTACGCGCCCTGCATCAACCACGGCCTTTCCAAGGGCATGAGCCAGGTCATGGACGAGGCGAAGGCCGCCACCGAGTGCGGATTCTGGCCGCTGTATCACTACAATCCCGACCTGGAGAAGGATGGCGGCAATCCCTTCGTGCTCGACTCCGGCGAGCCCAACGGCAAGCTGCGCGAGTACATGATGGGCGAGGTCCGCTTCTCCTCGCTGACCCGCACCTTCCCCGAGCGTGCCGAGCTGCTCTTCGCGCAGGCGGAGGACTTCACGATGCGCCGCTACGCCAAGTACAAGAGACTGGCCGGCAAGTAAAGCAAGGCATCCATACCGCATCCATCGGCAGAGGGACATCCCTCTGCCGATTTTTTCCCCGGGAGGCGGAAGGCGGCCGCTCTCCCCGGCGGCACATATCGCCGCGCGCAGGGACATATACCTGTTCCAAAGCTGCGCGGCGCTTCTGCGCCGCGCACGGGGAGTGGTTTCGTGAAGAACGACATCGAGGAGCGGGTCCGCGAGCTGGCGGCCTATCTGCTGGAACAGCAATGCACCGTGCGCGCCGCGGCCGCGCGCTTCGGCGTTTCCAAGTCGACGGTGCACAAGGACATGAGCGAAAGGCTCGAGCAGATCGACCGCACGCTGTGGCTGCGGGTGCGCGGTCTGCTGGAGCGCAACAAGGCGGAGCGGCATATCCGCGGCGGCCTTGCGACAAGAAGAAAATACCGGGGAGAGTAGCATAAAAAAACAGGTCCGGAAGCGATTCGCTTCCGGACCTGTTTTCAACTATCGCCCGGCTGTTTCCCGTTCCTGCGTGTCCGCGTCTCCTGCCCTCGGCGGCGAGACACGGAAAGCTCGTCACATGAAGCGGTCGTTGGGGCGGAGGATGTCGTCCATCATGCCCTGGAGACGGCGGCGGAGATCGGCGCGCAGGTTTTCCGCGTCTGCGAGCAGCAGCTGCCGACCGGTCATGATCTGCGTGCGCGCCGCGGCGACGCGGCGGCGCAGATCCTCCAGCTTCATCGCGGCGACGACCGTGTCCTCGGCCTGCATGGCGCGCATGCGCTCGACCTCCTCGTCGATGCCGGTGCGGATGCCCGCGTAGCTCAGCACGGCGCTCTCGCGCAGCAGGCGCTGATACTCGCGCGCGAGATTGTAGCGGTCGATGACCTCGCCGAGAGCGTGGTAGATCTCCTTCTCGTCGCGCGCGCGGCCGTCGTACTCGCCGGAGCGGTACTTCTCCATGACGACGCCGTAGCGCGCCCATGCGTTCGCGACCGCGTCCTCCCAGGAAATATAGAGCTCGCGCTGCGCGCCCTCGCCGATGGCTTTCATGGCTTCCCGCCTGCCGAGCAGCCGTTCGAGCGCCGCCGCCATCGAATCGGCGTTTTCCTCGATGAGCACGCCGCTCACGCCGTCCTCCACGTCCTCCGCGGCGCAGCTGCCGCGCACGAGCATGCTGCCCAGACCGCAGGCCGCGGCCTCGCGCACGACGAGACCGTTGGTGTCGAAGGTCGAGGGAAAGAGGAACAGATCGGCGCGGCAATACCAGGCGCGGATCAGCGCGCGGTCGCGGATCGGCGGCGTGAAGAACACCTTGCCGTCCAGGCCCAGCGAAGAGCAGTAGGCCGTGATCTCGTCCTTGTCGTTGCCGCCGCCGACAAAGACCATACGGAAATCATCGCCTTTTCCGTCCAGCAGCTTCAGCGCGTCGAGGATGATGCGTATGCCCTTGTACCACATCATGCGCCCGACGAAGAGGAACACGGGCAGATCCCCGGGCAGGTCGTAATCCCGCACGGCCTCTTCCACGGCGGCGTCGTCCGCGCGGCCCCGCGGAAAGTCCACGCCGTTGGGCATGACGAGGTAATCCCCCTCAAAGCCGAGCTTGCGCAGGTTCTCGCCCGCGCCGCGGCTGACGGTCCACACCTCGTCGCAGGCGGAAATGTTCTGCACGAGGATGCGCGCGGCCTCCTCCCGGATCAGATGGCTGCGGATCGCGTTGGCGATGTCGATATCGAACTTGGTGTGATAGGTGAAGACGATGGGCTTGTCGATGCGGCTGCGCAGCGTCCGCGCGAGCATCGTCGACGTGATGGGGCAGTGGCTGTGGATGAGGTCGAAGCCCTCGCCCTCGAGGCGGCCGAGCACGTCGGCGTCAAAGGGCATGCCCGCACGGTAGCCGACGGCCTTCGTGATGTCGATGCTCGGATAACGCACGACCTCGAAGGGGAAGACCGTGTCGTCCGCGTCGGGATAGAAGGGCGTGACCAC
>JAFRJH010000190.1 GCA_017432385.1 Kiritimatiellia bacterium | reverse complement strand
GTTTAGCTCGACGAACCTCTCCGCCGGGACGGCCCGCGCCGCCGCGGCGAGGTCCGACTCGCCCTCTCCGAATATCTGGCATCCGACCGGCCCCTCGCCCTCCATCGTCTCCATAAGGTGCCGCGTCGGGGATGAGCCGTGGGCGAGCGCGGCGGCGGAGACCATCTCGGTGTACGCGAGGTCGGCCCCGCATTCGCGCGCGAGACGGCGGAACGGCGCGTCGGTGAAGTCAGCGAGAGGGGCGAGGACGTACTTCATTCCGCCTTGGGCTGGTCGAGCGGCGTGAGCGCCGGGTCGGAGTACGGCGCGGACGGATCGACGACGGCGAGGGAAACGAAGCTCGGCGCGCCCCAGCCGGTCCCGACGTTCTTCGCGAAGACGGCGAGGTCGACGCGGTTCGTCGGCGACAAGGCCGCGCGGTCGACGGTGACGCGCGCGGCGTCGCGCCCGCGCCGTTCGAGCTTCGCCGCGCCCAGGTCGTCGTGCACGACCGCGAACTCGAACTCCTCCCCGCCCGCCGCCTTTATGTCGAACGTCCGCTCGCGGTCCTCCGCCCTCAGCACGAACGCGCATGCGCACGGGGTTGCATAGGTGAGCTCCGGCCATACGGACTTGTTCGACGTCGGCTTGGTCCCGACGCCCGCGAGCACCGCGACGGGCGGAATCTGCGAGACCGTCATCTCCGCCGCGGACTTCGCGAGCCGCGGGAGGTCGAGCCCGTTCGCCGGGAACGCCGTCGGATGCGCCTTCGGGCCAAGGTAGTCGGCATCGCCCGCAACGCCCCTGAGCGACCTTCTGACGAGCATCTGGACCGTAGGCGCGAGGAGCCCGCGCCTCACAAGCTCGCGCTTGGTGTCCCTCCGGAACGAACGGCTCGCCTCGAGCGCCGCCCTGAGGTAGTACTGGTCGCTCCAGCTGCGTCCCTCGGTGGCGATCCAGTACGGGGTGACGGACGCGAAGACATCGCCGTTCGTGCCAAGCGGCTGGCAGTCGTAGACCGCCGGAAAGACCCATATCTGGTTGGTGCGGTAGAACCTGTGCATCGCCCCGATGCTCCGGACGTCCGTCGTCATAAGCGCCCGCGGCAGCGAGCGCCAGTACTGGCCGCCGAGCATCGCGCGGCTGCAGTTCCCGAAGACGGGGTACGGGAAGAGCATGTTGGGCCAGTTCAGGTCCATGCCGCGTTCGCGCCCCTCGCGGTCGAGCTTAACCTGCGTGAGCCCGGGCCAGTTGGTGACGACGAGCATCGACTGGCCCTCGTCGCGGTTGAAGTAGAGATCGCCCGTGTTCCCGCCCGCCGAGTTCGCGACGAGCGAGAGCTTCGCGTCGAAGCACCCGACGTCGAAGTTCCAAGCGAGGTTGTGCCCGCCTAGCGTCACCGTCTCGCCGAACGCCCCCGTCGCCGGCGTGACCGCCATGGGCCCGAGCAGGAGCGGCCGGCGCTTCATCTCGTCCGCGTATTCGACCAGGTCCCTGAACCGCGGATTCTTCTCCAGCCGCTTGAGGTCGCTGTCCGCCGCAATCGCCGCGGGGTCGCGGAACCCGAGGTCTATCGCCTTCTCGAGCGCGTCGAGCGCGGGCCCCTGGTCCTTGAAGTACGACAGGGAGCAGGCGAGGTTGTACCGCCACGTCGGATCGTCGGGCAGAAGCTCCACGCCCTTCCGGCAGACCTCGGTCATCGTCTCGGTGTCGCCGGTCCTGAGCGCCGCGATGAACTGCCCGCGCAGCTTCTCGTGCATCGGCTGCCGGGACGGATAGTCCCAGATCGACAGCGCCGCAAGCGCGATGCAGCAGAGCGCGTTCACCGGCTGAACCTCATCCAGCTGGGCAGCTTCACGAGCTTTGCCTCGCGGCTCTGGTTGGTGGAGAGCGTCTCGCCCGTGCCGATGGACGGCGACTCCAGCGTCTTGATGCGCGCCATCAGCGTCTGCTGGCTGAGCGCCTGCTGCTGGCGCAGCGCCTCGCTCTGCTGGCGCTCGGCGAGGAGCTCCTTCTCCCTGAGCTGGAGCTTCTCGCGGAGCTCCTGGGCCTCCGCCATGAGCTGTGCGACGTCCTTGTCGCCCTCGGCGCGGCGCGCATCCTCCTGGCGGCGGAGCCGCAGCTGCTCGGTAAGCTCGGCGATGCGCAGCTCGCTCTCCCGCGCGGTGCGCTCGCTCGTGCGGCGGAGCTCCTCGAGCTCCTTCCTGAGCTGCGCCGTGCGCGGGTCCTCCGGACGGTCCACGAGCGCGCGCCGCGTCATCTCCTCGATGTTCGACCCGGCGCGCTTCAGCAGCGCGCGGCGGCGCTCGAGGAGGTGGTCGGCGCGCTCCTGGTGGCGGCGGCGGAACTCGTCCGCCTCCTTCCGCTCGATCTCCATGAGCGCCCCTATCTCCTCCGACTCCTTCACCATGACCGAGTACATCGCCGCCTGGATGTCGGCGATCTCGCTCGCCGTCTGCGGCAGGCGCCTCAGCTCGTTCTCGAGCGCGACGACCTGCTCGCGCAGCTTCGCCTCGCGCGCCGACGCGTCCTTCTCCGCCGCGACGTACTTCGCCTGCGCCGCGGAGGCCCGCTCCGCGGCGGCCTTCGCCGCCTCGTCCATCTTCTGCTGGAGCTCCGCGGTGTGGCGGCGCTCCTCGCCGAGAAGGGACTCGAGCTCCCTGACGCGCGTTTCGTCCACACCGGTCTTCTCGACGATCTTCTCGACGATCTTCTCGACCTCGACCGGGACCTCCACGCGCTTCTCGATGATCTTCTCGACCTCGACCGGGACCTCCTTCTCGACGATCTTCTCGACCTCGACCGGGACCTCGATCACCTTCTCCACGATCTTCTCGACCGGGATCTCGACGATCTTCTCCACCACCTTTTCGACGACCTTCACCTCGGGCTCGGCGGCGGGCGCCTGCACGGGCGCCGGCTCCGCCACGGGCCCGGGTTCC
>JAFRJH010000189.1 GCA_017432385.1 Kiritimatiellia bacterium | reverse complement strand
CGAGGCAGGGTGCCGACGTGATTGACGGGGACAGGGAACGTGGCGCGCGCGGGCGCTTGGGCGTCACACGTTCCGGCGTAGTCCTTGCCGCGCTGCTTGCGGCGGCGGCGCGCGCCGAGGCCGGCGCGGCGGAGAATGGCCCCGAGCTCGTCCGCAACGGCGGCTTCAACGAGGTCGTCGACGGCAAGACCGCGGGCTGGAACCCCGTCGGCGGCAAATACGTGTACCGCGACGGCGAGGGGCGCGGCGGCACGCGCGCTCTCTGCTTCGAGAACGACGACCCAAGTTTCTACTCGTTCCCCAGGCAGGAGCTTCCGCTCAAGGCGGGCCGCGCATACGAGTACGAGGTCTGGGTCAAGACCGAGAACCTGGCCGGAGACGAGAACGGGGCGACGATCTGCATCGAGTGGAGCGACGGGAAGGGGAAGTGGCTTGGCGGTTCGTACGTGAACGGGGTGAAGGGCACCAAAGACTGGACGCTTGTGAGGGGCGTTACGGAAAGGGTGCCGAAGGAGGCGGCGTCCGCGCGGGTGAGCCCATACGTGCGGAAGGGGATGGTGGGCAAGGCGTGGTTCGACGACATATCGGTGCGCGAGCGCGTGCTGCCGCCCGTGGCGGGAGTGTATTCGACGGCGTACCGCAACACGGCGGCCGACGGCGAAGTGACGTTCCGCGCCGCGCTTGACCTGCCGGAAGACCACGCAGGCCCGGACCTCGCCACGTGGTTCACGTATCGGAACGCGAAGGGCGATGTGTGCAGGACGCGCGCCACGAACGCCCTGTGCGACAGCGTGACGCTGAGCGTGGCAGATTTGAAGATGGGCTCGCAGCGGGTCTCGGCCGAGCTCTTCGACGGCGAGAAGCGCCTGGGCGGCACGGAGACGACATTCACCCGCCTGGAGAGGATGCCGCCGATGGCAACGTGGTTCGACGGCCACGGACGCGCGATAGTCGACGGCAAGCCGTTCTTCCCGCTTGGCATGTACTGGGGCGCCATCACCACGAACAAGATCGAGACGTACGCGAAGGGCCCGTTCAACTGCCTCATGCCGTACAGTTCCCCGAATTCGGCGGAGCTCATGGACCTTTGCCACTCGAAGGGCCTGAAGGTGATATACAGCGTCAAGGACGTCTACGGCGGCACGCGCTGGGCGCCGAGGGGAATCGAGACGGAGGCGGACGAGACGCGCTACATCATGGACCGCGTGAGCCGCTTCAAGAACCATCCCGCCCTTCTCGCGTGGTATCTCAACGACGAGCTGCCGCTCACCATGCTGCCCCGTCTCGCGGCGCGCCGCGACCTGATGGAGAAGCTCGATCCCGGACATCCCGGATGGTCTGTCCTATACCAGTACAACTCGATTCGCGAGTACATGCCCTCGTTCGACGTGGTGGGCACCGACCCGTATCCGATTCCCGGCAAGCCGGCGGCAACGGCCTCGGAGTGGACGCGCAAGACGGTGCGCGGTACGCTCGGCTGCAAGCCCGTCTGGCAGGTGCCTCAGGCGTTCAACTGGGCTGCGTACAGGAAGACTCCCGAGGAGAAGGCGAAATGCCGCGCGCCGACCGAGGCGGAGCTGCGCTCGATGTGCTGGCAGTGCATAGCCCAAGGAGCGAATGGACTTGTCATGTACTCGTTCTTCGACCTCGAGAAGCAGCCCAACGGCGAGGAGTTCGAGCGGAGGTGGGCGGAGTGCTGCCGCGTGGGCGAGGAGATACGCGCGCAGTTCCCCGTGCTGCTCTCGGACGAGGGCGCTGGCCGTAGGATTGTGGGCGGGCTCGGCTATGGTTCGCCGGACAAGGACTGGAAGGGGCCAGAATACCCGATGTCGGCGCGCGCGTGGGTGAAGGACGGCAGCACATACGTGCTGGTGGTGAACGGATACGACAAGGCGAGGCACCTCGACGTTTCGCTTCTCGACAGACGCTACGGCGAGGCGACAAGCGTGTTCGGTCCGAACCCGAAGCTGGAGCACGGCGAGAGATTCGACCGCCTGAAGCTTGATCTCGCCCCGCTTGAACCCGCCTTTGTGCGCCTGCAGGGCATGGACGAAAAACGGTAGAAGCCGGGCGCGCCTGAAAGTGGCGGGACATTGCATGCGGCAGGAAAAAACCTTTCGACGCGCTGCGGCGCAGTTCGCGGAGGCGGAGCCCCTGTCCATGCTCTCCAACCCCGCGCACTGCAGCGGAGCGTGCGGCGCGCCATGTTTGAAAATGCTATAAGATATTGAATAATTGCTATTTCTTACCGCGCCCGGATAATGATACAATAGTGGCATGAAATCGAAAATACTCCAGTTCGGGGAGGGGAATTTCCTCCGGTGCTTCATTGATTGGATGGTCCAGCGCATGAACGACCGCGCCGGATTTGACGGCGCGGTGCAGATAATCCAGCCTATCGGCGACGAGCTGTGCGTCCCGTCGAGGATCCTGAACGACCGCGGCGGACGGTACCACACGTGCCTGCGCGGCGTCATCGGAGGAAAGACCGTCGAGGAAATAGAGGAGATTTCCTGCGTTAAGGGCGTTGATCTGGCCGCGAACGTCGAGAAGTACGCCCTCGAGCCCGACCTCCGCTTCGTCGTGTCCAATACGACCGAGGCCGGCATCCAGTACGTGAAGGGACAGGACACGTTCCCCGCGAAGGTGCTCAGGCTCCTCAAGGCCCGCCGTGCGGCGGGGCTCGGCGGCCTCGTCTTCATCCCCTGCGAGCTGATCGAGCACAACGGCGACAACCTGAAGAAGTGCGTTCTCGCCCACTGCGCGGACGAAGGGGACGCCGCGCTCGCCGAGTGGATCGGAAGGGAGTGCGTCTTCTGCTCGACTCTCGTCGACCGCATCGTCGCCGGGCGTCCCGACCCTGAGAGCGCGGAGCGCTACGCCGCGCGGCTCGGCGAGCGCGACGACGTCCTCGTCTGCGGCGAGCCGTTCCACTTCTTCGTAATCGAGACGCCCGTCGGGTTCGACCTGGAGAAGGAGCTCCCGCTCAGGGCGGCCGGCGTCAACGTCGTCTACACGCCCGACATGCAGCCGTACCGCACGCGCAAGGTCCGCTTCCTCAACGCGACGCACACGACGATGGTCTACCTCGGGATGGAGAAGGGCTTCGAGGAGGTCGCCCAGTGCATCGCGGACCCGGAGTTCAACAGGTTCGTGAGGAAGGTCGTCTTCGACGAGATATTCCCGACTGTCGCCCTCCCGGACGCGGAGAAGAAGGAGTACGCCGAGAGCGTCCTCGAGCGCTTCGCGAACCCCTTTGCGCACCACAAGCTCGCCTCCATCGCGCTCAACACCGTCGCCAAGTGGAAGACGCGGTGCCTGCCCGTCGTGTGCGACTACTACAAGGCCTTCGGGAAGCTGCCCGGGGCGATGATGCAGGGCTACGAGGCGATGGCCCGCCACTATGACAGCATGAAGTGAAAGGAACAATGGAAATGGCGACCAAAAAGACGTTCATCAACGACGATTTCCTCCTCACCACGAAGACGGCGAGGGAACTCTACCACCGCCACGCGGAGAAGATGCCGATCATCGACTACCACTGCCACCTTCCGCCGGTCGAGATCGCGGAGGACAGGCGCTGGACCGACATCGCGCAGGTCTGGCTCGGAGGCGACCACTACAAGTGGCGCCAGATGCGCTCGAACGGAGTGGAGGAGCGCTTCTGCACCGGCGACGCGTCCTGGCACGACAAGTTCGTTAAGTTCGCCGAGACGATGGAGCGCCTCGTCCGCAACCCGCTCTTCGACTGGTCGCACCTCGAGCTCGCCCGCTACTTCGGCGTGACCGAGATCCTCAACGCCTCGAGCGCGGAGCGCATCTGGAAGAAGTGCAACGCCAAGCTCGCCGGCAAGGGCTTCTCCGCGCGCGGGCTCATGAAGAAGTCGAACGTCAAGGTCGTGTGCACGACCGACGACCCCGTCGATTCGCTGGAGCACCACCTCGCGATCGCGAAAAAGCCGTTCTGGACGCAGATCCGCCCCGCGTGGCGCAGCGACAAGGCGTCCAAGATCGAGAACGTCAAGGCGTGGAACGAGTGGATGGACAAGCTCGCCGCGGCCGCGAAGACGCCGGTGAAGACGATGGACGACTTCCGCGGCGCGATGGCGAAGCGCCACGCGTTCTTCGAGAAGGCGGGGTGCGTCGTCTCCGACTACGGAATCACCGAGATCTTCGCCGCGCCGTACACCGAGGCGGAGCTCAAGGCCATCTTCAAGAAGGCGCGCTCGGGCAAGGCAGTGACCGCGGAAGAGGCTCTCAAGTTCAAGAGCGCGTGGCTCTACGAGGGGCTCAAGGCCGACGCCAAGTCGAACTGGACTACGCAGCTCCACTACAACTGCCTGAGGGACAACAACACGGCGATGTTCGAGAAGCTCGGGCCCGACACCGGCTTCGACTGCATCGGCGACTGGTCCGTCACCGAGAGCCTCGCGAAGCTCTTCGACCGCCTTGAGCGCGAAGATTCGCTCCCTCGTTGCATCCTGTACTCGCTGAACCCCAAGGACAACGAAATGCTTGCGACCTTGATGGGCTGCTTCCAGAAGGCCCCCGCGCGCGGGAAGATCCAGCTCGGCGCGGCGTGGTGGTTCCTTGACCAGAAGGACGGGATGCGCCGCCAGCTCGACGTCCTCTCGACGCTCGGCTGCCTCGGGAACTTCGTCGGAATGCTCACCGACTCGCGCTCGTTCCTCAGCTACACGCGCCACGAGTACTTCCGCCGCCTCCTCTGCCAGAAGCTCGGCGAGGAAGTCGAGAAGGGCGAGATCCCGAACGACCTCAAGTGGCTTGGGCAGATCGTCGAGGACATCTCGTTCAACAACGCCAACCGCTACTTCGGGTTCGGGGCGTGATGCCGTCGGCATATCCGACGTCGCTCCGCGAGGAGGAGCTGAAGAACAAGGTCGCCGCCGACTGGTTCGGCGCGTTCGACTGTACGCGCATAATCGGCAACATCGACTTCTGCGTCGATATCCCGGCGACGGAACTCGCTCTTGGATTCGAGGCGGAGCCGGTATTGTGGGCCGAGGCGAAGGCGGGGAACAAGAAGGACATCGTCGCGAGTTTTGTACAGCTTATTCTGACAATCGGAGGCCAGCGCACAGCCGACAAGAACCTTCCTCCTCACTTCCTCGGCGCATTTGACGCGGAGAAGATCGCTTTTCTCCCGTACAATGCCGTGCTGGGCGTTCTCGGAAAGAACGACTTCGACTGGACCGTCACGCCGAGCGACCACGAATCTAAGGAGTTCAAGGAGCTCTACACGCTTGCAAAGGGCGTTATCGAACGCGAGAAGCTCCTCTTCAGATATGCGGAGGACGGCGATATTCTG
>JAFRJH010000188.1 GCA_017432385.1 Kiritimatiellia bacterium | reverse complement strand
CGATGGATAGTCGCCGCGCCTCCTGCCTCGCAAAAGACCCTTCCTAAACCCACCTCACCCCTGCAAACAGTGGGCGAAGTCACAGTCTGACTTCAAAAAATGGGTAAACTCCAGGTTTCGGCGCCGGCGGATATGGAATCTCCGGATCGTGCTGATTGCTATTGACGGCGAAGACGCAAAATTGGTAGAATTACACTGTTTTCTTCGGCGGGGGCGGGTGTTCTCGGGGGGAAGACGACCAGATACAGTAAGGAAGTAAAGAAGATGGAAATCTATGTTGGTAACCTCGCGTACGCGACCACCGACGATGGACTCAAGGCGGCGTTCGCGCAGTTCGGCGAAGTTACCGCCGTTCGTGTCGTGACCGATCGCATGACCGGCCGCAGCAAGGGATTCGGCTTCGTCACGATGCCCGACGCCGCACAGGCGCAGGCCGCGATCGACGCCCTCAACGGACACGAACTCGACGGACGCACCGTCCGCGTGAACGAGTCGCAGCCCAAGCCCCGCGAGGAGCGCGGCGGATTCCGCGGCGGCCGTGGCGGATTCGGCGGCGGTCGTGGCGGATTCGGCGGCGACCGCGGTCCCCGTCGCGAGTCCCGCTGGTGACGGATCGCCATTCTGTCGATCACACAGGACTGAGGCGCGGCTGAAATGCCGCGCTTTCGTTTTACCCGCGCGCCGGAATATGGTATAATCGCCCGTACATGATACGCGTGGCGATAATCGACGACCACTACGTGGTGCGCTTCGGGCTGAAGTACATGCTTCAGCTCGACAAGGAGCTTGTCTTCGCGGGCGAGGCCGCGGACGCATCCGATCCGGACTTCGTCGGGCGGGCGGATCCCGACGTCCTGCTCCTCGACCTGATGCTTCCCGGCAAGGACGGCCTTGCGGCATTTGCGGAGATACGCGCCGCGCATCCGCGCGTGAAGGTCGTGATGCTCACTACTTCCTCGAAGGAGGAGGACGTCTACCGCGCGATCAGCGCGGGCGTCGACGGGTACGTCCTCAAGGACTCCCCGCCATCCGAGATCGTGCGCGCCATCCGCGCCGTCGCCGAGGGAGGGCGGTTCTTCCCCGAGAAGGTGCTTGCCGTCTATTCGCTCCGCGAGGGCGAGAAGGGCGTCAGCGCGCGCGAGGCGGAAGTTCTCCGCTACATGGCGAAGGGCCTTACCAACGGGGAGATGGCGGACCTCATGAAGGTCTCGGTGGAGACCGTGAAGACCCAGGTCAAGTCGGCCTTCACGAAGCTGGGCGTCGCGGACCGCGCCGAGGCCGTGGCCGTGGCGATAGCGCGCGGTGTCATCGGGGAGGGTTCGTGAGGCGCGCGGCGGCGGCGGTCCTCGCGCTGGCGCTTCTCCGCGGCGGATTCGCCGCGGAGTACGCGAGCGACATGCGCGATTTCAAGGGTGTCGCCACTTGGGCCGACCAGTGGGGGTTCTGCCTTCAGTCCGGCGACATCGCGTTCTTCGTCGAGGGCCGGAGCCGCGGCGAGGTGTCGCCGGGAACCGTGGTCGAGGTGCAGGGCGAGCCGTTCTTCAGGGGCCGAGGAGGAGATCTCCGGCGCACGCGCTTCGCAGTCCGCGGGACGGCGCCGCTTCCCGTGCCGCGCCGCTGCTCGGTAGCGGAGATACTCGCCTCGGGCGAGCGGATGCCGGAGGGGATGAACGATTTCTACGGGCTTCGCGTCTCGGTCGAAGGCACGCTCGTCGACATGGACGAGTCCCCGTCCGGGTTCAGCGTCCTGTCGGTCCGCGACGGCGACCGCACGTTCGACGTCAGGGTGCGGGGGCGGGTGCCGGACGCCGTCTCGTCGCTGCGCGAGGAGCGTCCGACCGTCCGCGCGACCGGCGCGTGCCTTCTGCATTTCCCGGGCCGCGGCGCGGACGGCGTGCGGAGCAGGGGCATAGAGGTGGAGATACTTGTGCCGGATTCATCCGGCGTGGAGCTCGTGAAGGACGCCGCCTATGCGCGCATCGTCGCCAGACGCCGCGCATTGGCCGTGTTCAGGGGCGCGGCGTTCGCCGTCGCCGCGGCGCTCGTCTTCCTCCTCGTCAAGCTCGCGGCCACGCGTGCGAAACTGCGGAGGCTCGAGGCCGTGACGGCCGAGAGGCGCAGGCTCGCCGCAGACCTCCACGACGGCATCGAACAGCATTTCGCAGGCATCGGACTCGTCCTCGGAACGTCGCTCGGGCTTTGTCCGGACACTCCGGCGCCGGTTGCGGACGCGATAGGCGAGGCGACGAAGATGCTCGCCCGGGCCAAGGCGGAGATGCGTGCGACGATATGGGACCTCAGAAGCGACGCGCTGCTGGGGCTCACGCCCGCCGCGGCGCTCGGGAAGCTCGCGGACGAGATATGCGCGAAGGGGCTGGTCGTGGTCAGGCACGAGCTCGCGGCGCTTCCCGAGAAGCTTCCCGAGGGCATGCTCGCGAACCTCGTCTGCATCGTGCAGGAAACCGTGACCAACGCCGTGAAGCACGGCCGGGCGCGCCGAGTTGTGATGCGCGCGCTGGCGGCGGACGGCGGCTGGATGCTGAAGATTGCGAACGACGGCGCGCCGTTCGACCCCGGAAAGGCCCCGGGCGCGGAGTCTGGGCACTTCGGCCTCGCCGGCATCGCCCACCGCGCGCACCGCTTCGGGATGCGCGTGGAATGGTCGCGGGACGGACGTGTGCTGACGCTTCTCGCCGGTTCCGCGCGGTAGGCTATGCGTCCCGTCCGTCCGCGGGCGGCGACTTCTCGCTCCACTCCTGGAGGGATATGATGTTGCCGGCCTTGTCGTTTCCGACGATGTACGCCTCGGCGGCGTATTCGCGCCGCTTCTTCATCTCGGCGAGGATCGAGCGTATCTCGACGACCGCGTCGTGGCACAGGTCTATGACCTGGCGCCGTGTCTCCTCGTCCGTGCTGTCCATCCTCAGGAGCTCCATGGACGTCATGAGGACGGTCGCCGGCTGGCCGAGGGCGTGGCAGAAGCCGGAGAGCGACTCCATCACTACCTTGGAGCGCTCGACCTGCATCTCCGCGATTGCAAGCCGTCTTGCCTCGTCAGTGCCGCCCTCGATGCCCATGCGAACCTTTCCCGTCCGTCAGGACGCGAGCGAGCCCATGTTGAAGATCGGCATGAACATGGCGAGCACGATCGTGCCGATGATCGCGCCGAGGAACACCATCAGGAACGGCTCCATGAGGGAGGTCAGCGTTCCGAGAAGCGTCTCCACCTCCTCGTCGTAGCTGTCCGCTACCGAGTCGAGCATGTCCTCGACCTTGCCGGCCTTTTCGCCGGCGGCGATCATTCGGACCATGAGGATCGGCATGTACGGCTTGCCGTCGAGGGCGACGTTGAGCTGGTTTCCCTGCTCGACCTCCTTGCGCGCGTCCATGATGGACTTTTCGAGGACCCAGTTGCCGATGGACTGCGCCACAACCTCCATCGACTTCAGGATCGGCACTCCGGCGTTCGTCATCTGCGCCAGGAGGCGGCAGAAGCGGCCGATGCCGACCTTGAGGTTGAGCTGGCCGAAGACCGGCATCTTGAGCTTGAACTCGTCGAACTGGTAGTGTCCGCGCTCGGTCTTCTTCCACTTCCTGAACACGACGATCGCGACTGTCGCGACGCCGCCGATGATGTACCAGTAGGACTTCACGAACTCCGATATGTCGACGAGCTTCTGGGTGAGCGCCGGGAGCGGCTTGCCGAAGCCGGAGAACATCTCCGCGAAGATCGGGACGACGAACTGGATGAGGCCCGCGGCCATGAGAAGGGCGATGGACACGATGACCGTCGGGTAGGTCATGGCGCTCTTCACCTTCGCCTTGAGGCGCGCAGTGGACTGCATGATGGCCGCAAGGCGCTTGAGGATGCCGGCGAACTCGCCGGACTGCTCGCCCGCGACGACCATGTTCACGTACATGTCGTCGAAGAGGTCCGGGAAGTGGGCGAGCGCGCGCGACATCGGTTCGCCGCCCTCGATCGTGTCCTTGAGGTGCCCCAGCACCTTCTTGAACTCCGGGTTCGCGCACTGCTCCTCGAGCGTCTGCACCGTCGAGAGGATCGGCATGCCCGCCGCGATCATCGACGACACCTGGCGTGTGAACGGCACGATCTCCGTCTTCGCGAGCTTCTTGATTCCCTTGATCTTCGGTATTCCGTCTGCCATTTTCTTTCTTCCTTGGGGTGAGATGTGTTGCCGCGCCGCCGCGTCATTCGCCGCCGGTGACCTCCAGCGCCGCCTGGAGCGAGGTCAAGCCCGCTCGGACCTTGCGCATTCCCGCCTCCTTCAGCGTGACCATGCCCTCTTCGAGCGCGAGGGCCTTAAGGAGCTCGGCGTCGCCGCCTTTCTCGATGAGCGCGCGGATCTTCGGCGAGATGGGGAGCACCTCCATCATCGCGCCGCGGCCCTTGTATCCGGAGCCGTGGCACTTCGGGCAGCCGACGGGGCCGAATATCTCCACGCCCTCGAAGGGGGCGGGGTCGATCTTGTTCACGGCGAGGAGCTCGGCGTCGTACTTGACCGGCTTCTTGCAGAAGGGGCAGAGCCTGCGGAAGAGGCGCTGCGCCTGCGCGAGGATGAGGGAGGACGCGAGCATGAAGGGGGCGATCCCCATGTCGAACAGACGGGCGATGACGCCGCACGCGTCGTTCGTGTGGAGGGTCGAGAGCACCAGGTGGCCCGTGAGGGCGGCCTTGACCGCGATGTCCGCCGTCTCGCCGTCGCGGATTTCGCCGACGAGCACGATGTCGGGGTCCTGACGCAGCACGGAGCGGAGGATGCCCGCGAAGGTGAGTCCCTGCGCCACGTTGACGTGGCACTGGTTCACGCCCTCCAGCTCGTATTCGACCGGGTCCTCCGCCGTGACGATGTTCACGTTCGGCTGGTTGAGGTCCTGCATGCAGGAGTAGAGCGTAGTCGTCTTTCCGGAGCCGGTCGGCCCCGTCACGAGGATGATGCCGTGCGGCTGGTCGATCGCGTACTTCATCGCCTTGTAGGCGTATTCGTCCAGGCCAAGCTCGGCGAGGCCGGGCGCGAGGTTGGACTTGTCGAGCGTACGCATGACTATCTTCTCGCCGTGGACGGTCGGCAGGATCGACACGCGGATGTCGACCTCCTTGCCGAGCGCCTTGACCTTGAAGCGCCCGTCCTGCGGACGCCTGTGCTCGGCGATGTCGAGGTTGGAGAGGATCTTGATTCGGGAGCAGACGGCGTCGTGAAGGGCCTTCGGCGGCGCCGGGCGCTCCACAAGCTCGCCGTCGATGCGGTACCTGAGGCGGGAACGCTTCTCCATCGCCTCGAAATGGATATCGGACGCCTTCGTCTTCAGCGCCTCGATCATGATGGAGTTCACCATCTTGATGACCGGCGCGTCGTCGTCCGACACCATCGAGGCGTCGAGCGCCATGCCGCCGTTGTCGCCGTCGGACTTGAGCTCGACCTCGCTGTCGTCGCCGGCGCGCATGATGTTCTCCATCGCCATCGTGGGGTCGGCCGCCTCCTCCGCCTGGTGGAGACGCTGCATCACGTCCTTGAGGGTGGTCATCGGCACGACGACAGGCCATATCTTGCCGCGGCCCCAGCGGGCGACCTCTTCCTGCGCCGGCAGGTCGAAGGGGTCCGCGAAGGCGACGGTCAGCCTGCCGCGGGTGCGCATGACGGGGAACGCCTTCACGCGGTTCCACATCTCCTGCTTCATGCCGCAGAGGAGATCGGCGTTCGGCAGGAAGTTCGCCGGGACTGTGAAAGGAGCCATGCCCAGATAGTCCGCGGCCGCTATCGCGAACTCCGTCGGATCGGTTATCTTGCGCAGCTCTTCGACGCCTCCGCGCCTCAGGCGGAGCTTGCGTTTCGGCTGTTCCTGTGTCTCTGGTATGTCCATACACACATAATATAGCAAATTTTATGCCGAAATGGCTTACCTAAATGGCACAAAATGTGCTAAACTATATTTGGTATGGCTATGGAAGAACATAAAACCGGTCCCGGCGACGCGCCGAAGTTCGATGCGCGCCTCGCCGAGGGCGTCGCATACTTCGAGCAGATGCTGGAGATCATGCCCGAGGACAGGACCACTCTCGAGTTCCTTGTCGTCGCCTACGAGCAGCTCGGACAGCACGAAAAGGAGCGCAAGGCGCTTGTCGGGCTTGCGCAGATCCTCGTGAAGGAGCGGGACCTCCAGGCGCTTTCCGACCTTATTCCGCGGCTTGAACAGTGCGACGACCCCAAGGCGAAGGCCATCCTCCTCAAGGCGAAGATGATGATGGGCCCTGCGCCGGACCTCACCCCCGAGGCCCCCAAGGAGCTCACCGACAACGAGAAGCGGGCCTTCGCGACCATCGAGGCCGTGAAGTCCGAGCTGCATCTCGCCGACATGCTCCGCGAGGGCGGCATTCTCGGCGACGAGGATGCGGAACTGGTCCGCCAGCACCTGGGCGCGTCGTCCTCGGCGAACGACCTCTTTCTCATTTCTGCACTTCAGATTCTCGAAAAGGAGAATAAGCCGAAGTGCGACAGGGCCATCGAGTTCCTGGCCGACAAGTTCGGCACCCCGCCGATCCCCCTGGGCGCGTTCGACGTCAAGAAGGAGATGTTCGAGGGCTGCTCGGAGCTGGTCGCGCGGCTCCGCGGCGTGGTCCCGTTCGCGAAGCTCGGCAGCGTAACGCTCGTCGCGACCCTGAACCCCGCCGACGAGGCGCTCCGCGGCGCATTCGCCGCACTCGGCACGTGCCGCTACTTCCTGACGACCCCCGAGGCGGTCGAGGCGGCGCTCGCAAAGGTGTTTGAGAAGAAGGAGGACGGCAAATGAGGGCTAAAAAAGGCATGACGCTTGTGGAGGTGATGCTTGCCGGCGCCATCACCGTCCTGTTCACGCTCTCCCTCATGGAGGCGCTGATCGTGTCCGCCAAGATAAGCAACGAGAACGCCCAGCTCCTCGCCGCCGACGCCTACGCCTGGGACATGGCCTGGAAGTGGTTCAACAAGAAGTACGACGACCTCACGACGACGGACGCCAACGGCATCATCTACCAGGGCACCATCACGTCCAACGAATGCCCGACGCTGTGCAGGGCGCTGACGGGGGCGGACGCGAAGGTCGGCATCCGCGTCAGGACGGTCACCGTCAACCGGCATTCGGTCGAGACCACCGCGAGGCAGATAGACGTCGACATGGCCTGGGGCCCGGCGTCGGACCGCAAGAGCCTGAACGGCATGTTCAACGGCGTGGTGGAAGGCGGGACGAAGTCCTACTCCCACCCGGTATCGATCTTCAAGAGCTCGATAGACAGGGGGCAGCTGTGATGAACGCGAAGTCCCATAGGCGCGGAATGACCCTCATCGAGCTGATGATATCGGCCGCGATCCTCACCGTCGTCATGTCGGCGGTGATCTCGTCGTTCCTGACCACACAGAGGATGCTGAAGGACGCCATGGGCCTGAGCGAACTTTCCCTCGCGGCGCGGGAAATTCGCGAGAAGATCCTCTTTAGTGCGACGCCTTATTCCAGTGGCGCCAGGTATGCGGGACTGTTGAGCAGTACGCCAAGCGGCGGCAAGCCGATTAACTCCGACGGAAAGATTACGATGGAGGCCTGCACCATGGGCAGCACGCTCGCCAATATTAGCTCGACTCCAGCCCAGGTGCAAATTGAGCTCGCGACTACTTCGGACGGCAAGAAACGCTATCTCTTCAACAGCAAGGCCGCGACTTCCACCAGATGGTTCTGGCCGATCGGCACCAGCGTGCTCAATTCGAGCATGAGCGAGATTGTGAGCTTTGACACTGCCGGCGCGGTCAACTCCAGCACTTATTCCGCTGCGCAGAATGCGATCAGGCTTAACATCGACTTGACGCTTACTTCCGACGCGAAGAACCCAGACGGATCGCCGATGATCCGCCGGGAGCGAATCGTCGTGCCGATTTTTGGTATCATCCAACCCCTTAAAGTCGCAAGCGGCGGAAAGGTATACTGGTGATGAAAAAGAAGGGATTCAGAAGCGGAGTCGCTCTCGTCACCGTCCTGGTCCTGACCGGGGCGAGCGCAATCGTGATCGGCGGAGTGCTCGGGTACGTCTCCCAGGCCTCGCGCATGACGGCCTACTACGAGGGCAAGAACGTCTGCCGGCTCGCCGCGCAGAGCGAGATCGAGCTTGCCAAGGCGGCGATCAACCGTCAGTTCGAGTATTCGCTCAACCGTTCGGCGCGCATCGTTGGCGGAGATGCGATCGGATTGTCGTCCACCTGTTCATACGACTGGTTCGAGTCGTACAGCGGCACGACGGCGAAGAAGACGATCGGCAAGATGGTCGGGACGAAGGATGCAACCCTTACTCTTGCGGACGTGGTAACGAACAACGGTTGCCTGGTCAAGGTGAGAATCGGCCGCGTCGAACATACGGCCGGCGACCAGTGGGCGAACGTTACGCTTGTCGCCGAGGCGACCCGCCCCGGGCGCGGCGGCGCGACGGTCAAGACCGTCATAGAGGAGACGATCCGGTTCGCACAGCAGCGCTCCCAGGTCTTTAACAACGCCTACTTCGTCAACAACTTCGGCTGGTTCGAAGGCGGCAGCACGACGTTCGTCAACGGCGACATCCGTTCCAACGGCGACATGAAACTTGACAACCAGGTAATCGTCAACGGTCATATCTACGCGGCGAGGAACGACGATCTTGGTTCCAACGGTGTAAACGGAAATATTTATGGCGACTCTGGCACTACCAGGGGCGATATGCACGATCTCGCTACATACAAGAAAAGTTCGACGAACTACGGGACGTCCAACCGGGCTCGACCGCTGGAAACCGACCCGAATACGGGTTATCTGAACAAAGGCGGCTATGCCGCGCCGAGCAATGCCGACAATGCGGCAAAGGAGGCGCGTTTGCACCCCAACCAGGAATTCTCGGTCGAAATGCCGTACATCGGGGACCTTTCCTCGAATGAAAGTGACTACAGAGATTGGGCTCAGGAACTGCATAATGCCGACCCCAACATGTCCACGATCAAGCAGGGCGGACAGACTCTGGTTTCGGTCTACTATGACGGAGTCGGGCCGTCAGGTGAGGAATACTTCTACGATGCAAGCGGCAACCAGGTTCAGGCACCAGACTATGGCGCAATCGTGCTGGTCGGCACCGAGTTAAACCCTATTGAGATCAATGGCCCTGTGATCATT
>JAFRJH010000187.1 GCA_017432385.1 Kiritimatiellia bacterium | reverse complement strand
CGGGAAGGTCGTGAGCGCCACGCCCTGCTGCACGCCGCGGAAGAACACCGTCATGAACTTCGAGAAGTTCGACCAGACCGGATCGGCCTCGGGATCGGGTCCAGGGTCTCCCCCCGCCTGAAGCGCGTACGTCGCGAAGTTCGCGTTCGCGATCGTGTCGTGCGTCGCCTTGATCCAGTCGCCTGAACGCACGGCCTTCGAGATGCGCACCTCGTCGATTTTTCCGGGGAAGTTGCGCGCGTCGCTGGGACCGAAGTTGCCGAGATACAGCTTGGCGGAGCCGGCGTTGATGGACGGCATGAACTTCGAGGCCTTGCCGGCGCTCACGCCGTTCTTCCAGCCCTCGACGTTGCTGCTGGCGGTCGACCCGTCGATTGTGTACGCCTGGTGTGTCCATGCATCGGACGCCGCCTTGACGACAGACGAAAGTCCCACCGAGCTCGTTCCGTTTGACGAAGCGTACAGCGCCGTAGCGGTGCCAGTGTCGAAGAGGTAGTACGACGACTGGCTTGTAGAGCTGTTCCGCTTTGCGAGGAGACCCTTGTTAAGGTCAGTTCCGCTTGATCCTCCCATGAAGCTGCGGCGTTCAGCCTCCATGTACGTCCACGCCTCGATGGTGCACTTCCGGAACCCGTCGAGCGCGTCGTGGTCAGGCGCGATCACCGAGCGCGAGTTGCCGGAGTCGCCGAAGTCGACGGCACCGCCGACGATGCCCGACGAGGCGAACCCGATGCCAGTGCCAGCCGACGACGTGAAGTCGGTGCTCGTCTTGCTGGACTCCTTCATCGGCAGCACGCTCTCGCCGAGGTGCCACACGCCGACGTAGTCGTCGTCCCAAACGTCCTTCGCGGCGACTAGCGGCGGCTCGCTGCATCCGTAGCACGCCGTGATCTTCGAGTTCGCGGAGAGCGTAGGCACCTTGACCCACACAGTCGTCTCGCCGGACGGGTTCCACGTGTCGATCTCGTGCGGAACGAGCTTGCCTGTCGCGTCCGCGAAGCGGAGGTCGCCGCCGCCGGGGATGCAGAAGTCTGAGTAGCTGAACCCGTCGATCGCCGTGGAGAGTCTCACCAGCACCGGGAAGTTCTCGAGCGTCGCGCCGGAATAGCCGGAGAACGTCACTTCGACCTTCTTCGCGAAGCCGGACATGTCGAGCTGCCCGTAGGACGACGAATAAGGTGTTGTCGCCAGCGCGCAGGTCAGGAAGTTTGCGTCCGTCACGGTGTCGTGCGTCGCCTTGATCCACTCAGGCGAGCGGACGCACCTCGAGATGCGCACCTCGTCGATCTGCCCGTTGAACGTCTGTTCCGCGATGGTGGGGGAGAGGTTGCCGAGGTGGAGGTTGCCGCGTCCGGCGAATATCTTGCCGAACGCCTTGCTGACGCTCCCGGCCGAGACGCCGTTCAGGTAGCCCTTCAAGTTGGAGGAAGACGCCGTGGTGTCAACCGAATAGGCCTGGTGGTTCCACTGGTTCACGGGGGGCTGGATGGTGTTGATGCAGTCGACGGACGCCGTTCCGTTCGTGGACGCCCTGAGCATCGTCTTGCCCGCCTTGTCGTAGAAATAGTACGAGGACTCGACAGTGGCGGTCTCACGCTTGCTAATGATTCCGCCGACGTCCTTGTGCGCGCCCTGCTTCGTCCACGCCTCGATCGTGAACTTGGTGAATCCGTCGAGGTTGTCGTGGTCGAGTGCCACGAGCGTGTTGGTGAGGCCGCCGGACGGGAAATCAACCGCGCCGCCGACAACGCCAGCGGCGGCAAATCCGACGCCAGTGCCGGCCTGGTATGCAAAGTCGGAGGAGTTGCCGCTAGACTCCCTGAGCGGCAGCGCGCTCTCGCCGAGGTGCCACACGCCGACGTAGTCGGAATCCCACACCTTCTCGGCGAGCGGCCTTGCCGGCGTGTCGCATCCGTAGAACGCGATGACGCGCGCGTTCGCCTCGAGAGTCGGGACCTTCACCCAGACGGTCGAGACGCCGTTCGGGTTCCACGTGTCGACCTCGTGCGGAATGAGGTTGCCGGAGGCGTCCGTGAACCTGAGGTCGCCGCCGTTCGGGAGGCGGAAGTCGGAGTAGCTGAACCCGCTGATCTCCGTGGAGAGCTTGACGAGCACCGGGAAGTTCGCCAGCGGCGTGCCGGAATATCCGGTGACGGTGACGTTCACCGCCTTGGCGTAGTCGGATGCGGCGAACTCGTCGGCGTAGCCGTCGTCAACGGCCGGCACCTCGTCGAACGTGACGGTAGTCAGGTACGTCTTCGGCTTGTGTTCGTAGCTCGAAGTCAGGTTCTTCTTGGGGACGGTCAGCTTGGCCTGTTCGCCGACAGACGCCGACGAATGGTTGTTTTTGGTGACGTAGGTGGTCTGATAGATCGGCCATGTGCCGGTCCGCCCGAGGTAATCGTATTTGGAGCCGATTCCGCCGTCCGCCATCGTCTTCAAATAGTTATAGACGCTCCAGGTCATCGAGTGGAAATGCACGATGACCTTGTCGCCGTTCGTCTGCATCGCGTTGAGCTTCGAGTAGAGGGTGTTGAGCGCCAGCGAGACGTCGCTGCTCGCGTTTTCGATCCCGTTCGTCAAGACGACGTTGACGCCAACGACCTTGACCCGCGCGCCAGTCGCCTTCTCCTTGAGGTCGGCGCAGATCGCATAGAGGTTTGTGAACGTGCTGCCCCTGCCAAGGTCAAGCTCATAGAGCCCGGCCTCGCCCGGCGCAAACCTCTCGTGGTTGAAGAAGACGCCGGCGCGCCGCTCGTAGTTCTTCTCGTAGCCTTCGTCTTCGTTCTTGTCGTTTTTACGGACCCCCATGATCGGATTGTCGATGAACGCCGCCGAGACCCCGGGGATGTCGGACGAGCCCTTCTTCTCGTGGTCGGAGTCGTTGGGCACACGGAGGAACACCACCACGTCGGCCTTTTCGCGCTCGAAGAACTGCCCGATCGCCGTACGCACGTAAAAGTTGACGTTGTCGTAGCCGTAGCCCTGGCTCCACATGAGGTTGCCGATACTGTCCGACAAGTCGTATCCGGTCCACACCGTCGACCTCACGGGACCAGAGAGCTTGGCCGTGGCGGGAGCTGCGTCGTACGACACGGTGTTCCCCGACTGC
The DNA here is from genome assembly GCA_017432385.1 of Kiritimatiellia bacterium. Lineage (GTDB taxonomy): Bacteria > Verrucomicrobiota > Kiritimatiellia > RFP12 > UBA1067 > UBA1067. Next base: position 262 of record JAFRJH010000187.1, on the reverse strand, counting down.
GTGTTCGTGTAGATGCGCAGATAGTCGATCTCGTAGTCCTCCTGCTGGAAGTCGGCCGGGACGTCGGCTTCGGTCGCGCACTTCAGCTCGGGCCCGAGGTTCTCGAGCCATCCGCCGGCACAGAGTCCGCTGCAGAGCAGGATGTATTTCGCAGTTGTCGGCGTCCAGCTCCAGGGCTCGTTGCTCAGGTCGAGGCGCTTGAAGATGTGATCGTCGACGTACCAGATGAGCTCCTTCTCGGTGACAATGGCGCCGATGCGGT
>JAFRJH010000186.1 GCA_017432385.1 Kiritimatiellia bacterium | reverse complement strand
GCGAGTTGAACGTCGTGAAGAACCTGCACGCCCTCGCCCGCCGCCTCGCGTAGCGTGCGGGCTTTTTGATATAATGTCCGCATCAACAACCCTACAAAGGAGACCCACTATGGACACAATCCTGGTCAAAGTCCGCCTCCCTTGCAGTGCTGCTCGATTGGAGAATGCGCTACTGAAGGCTGCTCACAATGGACATTGGCACGATGCACAGGTGAAGGTGGACGAGAAAGGAGACCTAATCGTGACCTACCCGGACGACTCGAAGTGAGTCGGCACGGCCCCGGCGGAACCGACCGCCGGGGCCTTTGCGTCTGTCCTGCGCCGGGCGGTTCTCCGCCCGGTTTCTCGCTTTCGGAACCGCGAGATTTCCCCTGCGAAAATATAATCAAATAGCCCGTTGCTATTCCTGGAAACATACGGCAGTATGTGTCGCGTTGGGTGGCCGTGGTGGACGCCCTCGAAAACCGAAAGGAAAGGCAACGAGATGCGCAGCGCCGTCTGACGGCCAAAGCCGCCCCTCGCGCCGGAACGCGCCACAGGCCGCCGTGTTCCGCGCGGTCGGCGGCGCGTTGAATCAACACCTGCCCGCAAAAATGCATATGTGACCGGGTGTGCGGTAACATGCGTTGCATGAGACGCATGCCGCAGGGCGGATGTCCCCGGTGCGCCAGCGGTTGATGAGATTCGGCTCTCGGATGAGCGGCCGCGAGAAAGCGATGTACTCTATTCGAGTCCGCGCGAGAATCTCGTTGACCGTCTCAAGCGACCGCAGACCGCCCACCAGAACGACAGGCGCATCTACGGACGCCGCGAGCCGCACCGCGGCAGGGAGGAACGAACCCTCGTTTACACCTGCTCGGACGTTAGGCCGCGACGTGTAGTTCGCGCTGACCTCTATGGCATCTATCCCGGCATCGGAGAGCAGCCGCCCTGCGGTCAGGAAATCGTCAAGCGTGACACCGCCCGGCTGGCAGTCGTCGCTGTTGATCTTGATCGCCACGACGAATCCGTGGCTTGTCCGCTCGCGCATCGACGCGAGAATCTCCACAAGGATGCGGGCGCGGCGCTCGGCAGAGCCGCCGAAGCGGTCGGTGCGGTGGTTGAAGAGCGGGCTTATGAACTTGCTCAAGTAGAAAAAGTGCGCGGCGTGAATCTGCACGCCATCGTAGCCGGCGCGCTCGGCGCGCGCCGCCGCCTCGCCGAACTGCCGCACGACGCCTTCAACTTCAGCTGTCGCCAGCTCGTCGACAAGCCCGTCCACCATCGCCGTCTGCATGATGATCTTCGCGCCTTCGTCATGGACGGCGTCCGTCAGGCGGCGATGCCCGGCCACGAACTGATCGTCGTAGAACATCGCCTCTCCACCGATGGCCGCATCGTCTTCGGCAATTGAGGTAAGCCCCGTGACGAGCATTGCCGCGCCGCCCTTGGCAAGTTCAGCATACGTGCGGATGATGCCGTTCGTGATTTCGCCGTTGCGTCCGGCGAGTCCCAGCCAGGTGGCAGACCGCCATGCACGGTTGCGCAGCGTCACGCCGCCAAGCTTCGTTTCGTCAAACAGATTTTTCATTGAATGTCTTTTCCCCGCCAGTCCAGGACGAGGCGCGTGATGGCGTCCGCGACTTCGCGGTGCTTCTGCTGATAGGTGTGGCCGGTCTTCTCGATGAAGACAAGCTGGTTTTCGTCCGCCTTCGGAAAGTGGCTGTTGATGTTCTCGAGAAATGCGGCGGGGGCGCCGTCGGTGAAGCGGTCGTATGTTCCGATCAACAGCGCGCCCGTGTGCGTGATGCGCGAAATCTGCGACCAGTCGCCGTCATGCGAGGTATGAACATTGTTCAGCGTCGGACCGAGCCAGTCGGCGGCGGTCGCAACTGTGCAGTCCACCCAGCCCATGAGCGGGAAGGGGAGCATCTCGCCGCCTCTGCCCTCCGACATGAGCGCGGCGACGGTTTCGCGTTCCTCTCGCGTCACGCCACTTGTCATGTAATCGACGTTCGCGGGGCTCATCAGAATGAAATGCTTCACGCGTGGATTGTGGTGACGCGAGAGATAGTAGATGACCTTGTTCGCGCCGAGGGAATGCCCTGCGAGAACGATATGCCGGTAGCCGCGCCGTTCGGCCTCGTCGAGATAGGCGGCGATATCTTCGTCAGTCTCGGCGAATCGCTCGTTCCACGAGCCGATTACCTCCTCCTTCTTCGTGATGGCGTTCCGCGTCCTGATGACTCCAAACGCATTGCGCGTCTGGGCGTAGGCGAAGCCGATTCCGGCGGCGTTCAGCGCGTCTCCGATATCGTAGTAGAACGGATTGGAATAGAAGTTCCCGTGTATGCCCGTGATCGCGATCACGAGAGTGTCCGCCCTCCCCGACGAGAGAAACAGCGCCCCGTTCAGCACCGTCCCCCGCCGGGTGGCGACAGTGAGCGCGTTCATTTCTCTTGGGCCTTTTCGACAAGGCGAATTCCGAGAGCGCGTGCGTTGGCAAGGTCTATGGCGAAGTGCGCATCCCGGTGGGCGGTTTTCTTCTCGGCGGAGAAGAGATTGACGTCATAGCGCGAGTAGTCGGCGAACTGGCATGTGTCGCACACGAACAGGCTCTCGGAATAGCCGAATATCTCGCCCATCAGCTTTTCGTTGATGCCCAGGAGCGTCGGATACTGCCACTTGTCAAGTGCGTCCTCCGGGACGTTCATCGTCAGAATCATCGCCGTAGGAACCGTTTTCTTGAGAAAGCGCTGACGAACGCCGTCAACTACCATGTAAGTATCAAGCGGGAACATCAATCGTTCGAGAAATGCGTGCGTGACGCCTGTTATGCCGCTGTAATAGACAGGCGAACCGACGACAAGCACATCTGCCGACGCCGCACGCTCAAGAACGGGGCGCAGAGCATCGCGGATTGCGCATATGCCGTTCGTTCTGGCGTTTTTGAGTTTGCATGCGAAGCAGCTCTTGCACCCTTTGAAATCTATGTCGTAGAGGTTGACGAGTTCCGCCTCTGCACCGGCTGACCGAGCGCCCTCCATCGCACTTTCGAGCAGCTTGGCGGTATTCCAGTTCTTGCGCGGGCTGCCGTTGAAGAACATCGCCCTCATGTCGGATTCCCCCAGTCCTTCGTCATGTCGGCGATGATCTGCGCTGCGCTCTTGATTTCGTGGATGAAGCTGATGGCGTGTCCGACGGAGACGTAGCCGGTATCCATGTCGCCTTCGAGCATCCCCTTGCGCAGGTTGGCGAAGCCGCCCATCGTCTTTCCAAGCTCCTCGTTCGTCGCGCCCGCCTTGTCCATCTCGACAAGCTTGTTGGCGAGTGCGCCGGGAAGCGAACGGTAGTATGCGGGAATCGTGCGGAAGAGAAGAAGGTCTTTGGCATTCGCCTTGAGGACGGCCTCCTTGACGTTCGCCGCCATGCGGCTTTCCTCGGACATGAGAAACGCCGTGCCGCAATAGACGCCCTCTGCGCCGAGTGCAAGCGCCGCGTTGAAAGACCTGCGGTCGTAGATTCCGCCCGCCGCCATGACGGGCACGGACTTGACCGCATCCACGATGAGCGGGACGATGGAGAACGTGCCGAGCGTCATGTTCGGGAGCGTCCCGCCCTCGTCGAAGCCGGTCGCGACGACGATGTCCGCGCCGCATTCCTCGGCAAACGCGGCCTCTGCGGGCGAGGGGTTCAGCGAGCGGTAGACGATCCTGATGCCGTGCGATTTGATTTCGCCAAAGAGTTCCTTTTTCACGTCGCCGACGTATGTGACCACCGGCACCTTCTCCTCGAAGATGACCTTGAGCATGGGCGGTGTGAACACGTCGACGCCGTTCGACATCGGAAGCACATTGACCGAGAACGGCCTGTCCGTGAGTTCGCGCACCCTGCGGATCTCAGAGCACATGCGCTCGGCCGTCTCGCCGGGATCTCGCGTGACCGAGGTCTGCCCGGCGTTGGGGCCGAGACTGCCGAGTCCGCCCGCGTTTGAGACGGCGGCGGCGAGCCTTGCGTCCGTGAGCCATACCATCGGCCCCTGGATGACGGGCTTTTCGATTCCGAGGATATCGCATATTCTGTTATTCATTTTATTGCTCCTATGATTTGAGAGTGCTTCCAGCCCCACTTCATGAGGGCGTAGAACACGGGATAGAGGTCTTTGCCGTTGTCGGTGAGGGTGTATTCGGTGCGTTTCACCTTGCCGTCAGCGAATACTCTCCGGCTAACGACGCCGTCTCGTTCAAGATCGCGGAGCGTCGACGCGAGCATGGCGCGCGTGACGCCGGGGAGCTGGCGCTGGATTTCTCCGAAGCCTGCGGCACCGGCGCACAGGCGGTAGAGGACGTCCGCCTTCCAGCGTCCGCGAAAGATGTTGAGCGCAACGCCGACCGGACATCCTCCGTCGGGCGTCGCAACGCCCCGACCAGACGTCATCCGTTTCACGAACTGACGGTATGTAAAAATGGTTTCTGTCTTTGACATGCCGCATATTATACGACATCAGCCGTCAGACACGCAATTAGTATGAAAAAACATACTACCCACTGCGCCGTGCGCCCTGTGTGGCGAGATTGATTTTTGTGATTTGGGCGTTCAGAATTATCTTTCAACCGGCTCGTAGTCGATCTTCGATTCCTCGTCGGTCGTCTCTAGCTTCATGATGACGGGGCGGAGTCCGTCGTTGCAGCTCACGATGGCGACGCCTGGCTTTTTGATCCAGTCTCCGTAGTAGAAGAGCGACTTGTCGGCGCCGTGCGCCAGCGCAAACACATACTGGTAGATTGCCTTCCACGCCTCGTCGCAGAAACCCTGCGGCTTCGCGTAGTCGGCGTAGAACACGTCACCGGCCTTCATCATCGGACAGGCGGTCAGCCCGTCAATGCCGTATTCCGCCGCAAGCTCCTTGTCGAGCGTCGTCTTGAGTATCGTTATTTTTACCTTCTTCATGTTTATCACCTTCAGTTCCTGCCGAGTAACGGAGCAGCCTCTTCATTGGTAGCCGTAATCCGTTGTGTCGGTCTGAACATATCGTTTCTCTTTCAATTTTACTTCGCGGCGAGCTTAAGTCCGACAATTCCGGCCACGATAAGTGCGGCGGACATGATTCGCAACGCCGAGGCGGACTCATCGAACATTACGATGCCCGCGACGAATCCGCCGACCGCACCCACGCCTGTCCACACGGCGTAGGCGGTGCCCATCGGAATAGATTTCATGGCCACGGCGAGTAGCCAGACGCTGGCGGCCATCCCACCCACAAACACCGCGTCTGCCGTGATGTTCTTGAATCCGTTTGACATCGTGAGCGCAACCGCCCAGATGACCTCGAACAACCCTGCGACAATCAATATCAGCCAGTTCATGACGCACCGTGATTCAGTTATTCCTCGTCGCAGGGGATAGGCACGCCGAGCCGGGTGAAGAAATCGGCACCCCACTTGTCCATCGCGTGGACGATCGGCACGGTCGCCTTCCCGAGGTCGG
>JAFRJH010000185.1 GCA_017432385.1 Kiritimatiellia bacterium | reverse complement strand
GTCGGCCCCTCGAGCGTGCGGCACCGCCGCCAGAGCCTCTCCTCGCGCCGCGCCGCGAGGTCGGCCTCGATCCCCTTGAAGCGGCGCGGCGTTTCCGCCGCGGACGGGAGCGGGGGGACGTCCTCGACGAGCACGGGCGTCTTCTCCAGGAACTCGATCGTCCTGGCGACGCCGTCGCGCGGCCCGCGGTACAGGAAGATGCGTCCGCCGTTTGGGTCGCCCCTCTCCTTGACGACGGTGATGCGGCGGTAGCCGATTTCGCGCGTCGCGACGTAGCCGGTCACGTAGTCCGGATCGTCGGACACGCAGATCTCGGCGACGATTCCAGGCGCGTTCTGCACCTTTGTCGCGAGGACTATCGCCTCGGCATAGTGGTTCTTCACGCCGGCCGTCCCCTTTTCGAGCGACGCCGCGTCGTCCATGTACGTCGCGCGCACCCCGCGCTCCGGATCGGGGTCGAGGCGTTCGAGCGTGTCCGCGTCGAGCAGCATCGCGCCGCGGAGCGAATGGGTCTCCGCGAAGCGCGCCATGATCTCGTCGATTCGCGTGATTCCGGCCTCCGCGAGAAGCCGCGCCGCGAGCGCACGGCCCTCCGCCGCGGTCTTCGTCTCGTGCGTCGCGACGGAGAGGGACCTGAGCCTGATGATGCCGCCTGACGGCTGCGACTCGATCTTCACGTTGACGAAGTCGGGCGAGCCCTTCGGGTGCGCCAGCGCTCGCGCCGCAAGAAGCGCGGCGACCTTCGGCACGGATTTCGCGGACACGATGCGCTCCGCGCCCGATGTGTGCGCGCCGCCGCGCGACGCCCGCATCTTGACGGAATAGAGGGCGTCACTCATGGAAGTCTCCATCCTCCGGCGGCGGGCCGGGCGGACAAGACGCGAGGTCGGCGACCGCGCCGACGATGCGCGCGACGGTCGCCTCGTCCGAGACGAGCGGCGGCATCGAGTAGATGAAATTCGAGAAGGGCCTCAGCCATACGCCGTGCTCGCGGATGACGCGCGAGACGTCGGCCTGCGCCGGGAGCCGCTCCACCTCCACCACGCCCGCCGCGCCGAGGACGCGCACGTCGCGCACGTTGGGCCGTCCGCGCAGTGATTCGAGGCCTTCGCGGAACTGGCGCTCGATCCGCGCCGCGTTCGCCGCGTAGTCGCCGCCCGCAAAGAGGTCGAGCGAAGCGCACGCAGCCGCGCAGGCGAGCGGGTTCGCCATGTAGGTCGGCCCGTGCATGAAGGCGGAGGGACGTCCACTGGAGATCGTCTCCGCGACCTTTGCGCTCGCAAGCGTCGCGGCGAGCGTCATGTGTCCGCCCGTGAGCGCCTTGCCGACCGTCATGATGTCCGGCGAAATCCCGGCGCGCTCGTGCGCCCAGAGCGGCCCCGTGCGGTGAAATCCGGCGGCAATTTCGTCAAAAATGAGAATAATGTCATTTTCGTCGCAGATACGGCGCATTTCGCGCAAATATCCCGGATGATAGAAGTTCATCGCGTTTGCCGCCTGGAAGATCGGCTCGCAGATGACCGCGGCGATTTCGCCGCGGTGTTCCTCGACGACTCGGCGCAGCGATTCGGCATCGGCGGCGTCCCATTCGCCCCATGTCGGGATGCCTGGCTTTTCGGCGAAGAAATGCTTCGTCATTATGCCTTTGAAGAGCGTGTGCATTCCGTCGGGGTCGGAAAGCGCCATGCAGAGCGAGGTGTCGCCGTGGTAGCCGCCCTTGAGGGCGACGAGCCGGTTGCGCTCGGGACGGCCCAGCGCGTTCTGGTACTGGACGGCCATCTTCGCGGCGACTTCGACGGAAATGGAGCCGGAGTCCGCGAAAAAGACGCGGTCGAGTCCGCGCGGCGCGATTGCCGCGAGCCTTTCGGCGAGTTCGACCGCGGGATCGTGGGTGAAGCCGCCGAACATCACGTGGCACAGCTTCTCCGACTGGCGGCGTATCGCCTCGACTATCGCCGGATGGCTGTGGCCGTGCGCGACGCACCACCAGCTCGAGACCGCGTCGACGAGCCGCGAACCGTCCGCCAGCTCGATTTCGACGCCGGACGCCGATTTCGCGTGCAGCACGGGCGGCGGATCCTTGAGCGATGCGTAGGGATGCCAGATGTGCCTGCGGTCGTATTCGAGCGGAGTCATTTGAACAGCTCCGAAAAGTCGACTTCGGGGTATGGCCCGCCGATGTCGAAGCGCGGAATGCGCACGACAACGGGCGAAAAGCCCCACCGCGCGAGATAGCGGCGCGTCGTCTCCATGGAATCCGCGTCGATTTCCGGATCCGCGCCCTCGCACCAGTTCCAGACGACGCCAGCGACCCTCATTCCGCGGGCCTTAGCCGCCTCGAGCGAGAGAAGCGTGTGGTTGATCGAGCCGAGCCTGCCGCACGAGACAAGGATGAGCGGCCAGCCCTCGCGCGCCGCGAGATCGACGGAAAGCATGTCGTCCGCGAGCGGCACGTCGAGTCCGCCAGCCCCCTCGACGAGCACCGTTTCGCGGCGCCCGGCGCACTCGCGGACGGCGCGCGCGATCGCCTC
>JAFRJH010000184.1 GCA_017432385.1 Kiritimatiellia bacterium | reverse complement strand
TGGAGAGGAAGGAAAGGCGAAAGTACATGCGCCAGGCGATGAAGTTCGCGCAGCAGGTCATGTTCGACGAGGTCTACGCCAGGTACGTGCCGCTCTACGAGAAGGCGTTCGCCGAGGCGAAGGCGATGAAGGTCCCCGAGAACATGGAGGCGCGCAAGAAGGAGCTCATCGACGGGCAGGAGGAGAGCTTCGACATGCTGAGGCGGGCGCTCAAGGCGTACGAGGAGGCTAAGAAGAACGGGACGCTCGACAAGGAGGACGAGGAGGATGATGACGACGAGGACGAGGAGGTCGAGCCGCCGCGTCGCCGGCGTCCGCTGTTCGTCTCGCCGAAGCCGGAAGACGCGCACACCGACGCCGAGTATTTCGAGAAGGTCGCGGTGCCGTTCTGGCGCAAGCACATCGTGGAGACGTTCCATGCGCCGGAGGGGATGGACGAGAAGACGGCGGCCCGCATCGTCAAGGTGCGCGAGGCGCTCGTGCGCAAGCTGGCGACGGCGCGGCTGGAATTCCCCACCGGCGCCGAATGCCGCGAGGCGAACAACCTGTGGAACGGCGCCAAGTGCCGCGACGTGGCGGTCGGGATCGTCCGCTACCTGGGCATGTCGAAAGAGAACCAGTACTGGCAGGGCGGCAAGATGTTCAAGGAGATGATCGACCGGCACGACGACGCGTCCGAGCCGATGCTGGGCTACCTGCTGCGCTGGGGGCATGCCAATTGGGCGGGCAGGCGGCTGGGCATGAGCGACCGGGAGAAGAAGAGCAAATACCAGCCGTTGTTCGACGAGCGCACGGCCGCGTTCGACAGGATCGCCCCGGTGTTCAAGGAGGCGGACTGCCGCATCCTGGAGAGGCTTGACTCCATCAGCTGCGCCGACCCCAAGGCCGGAGAGAAAATCGGCGACAGGTACCTGGAGCTGCTCCAGGCCGGCGGCGAGACCAACCTCCTCGAGGCCGTGAAGGCCAGGCCCGACAGCACCGTCGCCATGATGGCGCTGGCCAAGCGCTACGGCTTCGAATGCGGCGGCGACGGGGTGACGTGGTTCAACCGCGCGGTGTCCAACTCGCTCGACGGCGCAACCTCGCACCTGTCGCAGACGCTCTACGGGCAGACGACGCGCTGGGGCGGGTCGACGGAGTTCCTCTACTCCGTCGTCTCGAACGCCGCGAACAACGTCCGCACCGATTCGGTCTTCTCGTATCACGCCGCCGCCCGCGCGTTGCACACCATCTACAAGTGGGAGGTCGAGCACGTCCCGACCGACACCAACATCTGCGCCTACGTGATCGGCCCGGACCTCCGGAACTCGCTTTTCAGGATGTTCGACGCCTACATCGCCGCCGGAGAGCAGCCGCTGATGCCGTCCGTCGACGTGTTCCGCGGCATGGCGATGGCGCTGGCGATGCAGCTCGACGACTGGGAGACGGTCCGGCGCTACGCCTCGCAGATCAAGTCCTCCATTTCCGACTGGCACGACGCCGTCTGGCTGAGGCTCGCCGCTCCCAACGGGGAATACGTGACGCAGATCAACATGTTCCTCTCCATCGGCGACAAGCGGACCCGCGAAGACACCATCCGCCTGGGGGAGGCGCTGTCGAAGGGCGACATGCAGGCGGTGCTGGAGATCTCGGAGAAGATGCTGAAGACGCCGAAGCTTCTCGAGGAGGCGTCCGTGGTGGCGTCGCGCAGCTATTACAGGGCGAGGAAGGCCCTGCAGGAGGCCGCCGGCGGATGGGTGGACGCGATGCCGACCGCCAAGGGCACCGAGGCGGTCCACTGGTGGGGCATGACCGGAACGGCGGACGACGGCCGCGCAAGGATCTACAAGGACGGTCCGAGGGGGTATTACCGCATCCAGGTCCCGCTTCCCGGTCTCGGATACGAATACGAGGGTACGGTGCATTTCGAGGAGAAGGACCCGGAGCAGAAGTACTGGAACATCGGGTGGGGATGGTCGCATCCGTACGTGGGGAACTGCATGGACTCGAACTCGTGGGCCTACCCGTACATCAGGTTCTGGCGCGACGAGTCCGGTGACCACTACCACATCGAGTCCTTCACGAGGGAGAACCTCAAGGAGAGCGAAGACGACGAGAAGGACAAGCGCTACGACGAATCCCTGGTCCGAAAGGCGAACGACGAAGGCTGGTCGCCGAAGTTCGTGGTCAAGAAGGGCGACCTCGAGCGGAAGGGCTCGCATTCGTTCCGCCTCGTCGCGGACAAGGACCGGATGACGATATCCATCGACGGCGGCGAAGCGTATTCGGTCAAGATGGACGACCTCATGGGGATAGACCTGTACCAGGAGCGCGTGCGCCCCGACGGCACCATCTATCCAATCTGGAAAGTGTTCAAGAACACGGCGTTTTCCGGCTACCGCTACCGTCGCGTCCCGTCGGAGGGGAAATAGCCGGGTCTCGCCCGGAAGGGCGACGGATTGCATTTTATGCCCATTTCGCCAGGGAAAATTTGGTATAATATCTTTTCTAACTCACAAAAGGCAGAAAATGGGCATCAAAATACTGGGAACTGGCAGTTATCTGCCTCCGAAAGTCGTCACCAACGACGACATCGCGGCAGCGCTTGACACTTCCGACGAGTGGATTTTCTCCCACACGGGCATACATGCGCGGCATGTTGCGGAGGGCGGGGAGACCACTTCGACCATGGCCTCGAAGGCGGCGAAGGCTGCTCTCGAGATGGCGAAGGTCGATCCCGCCGAAATCGGGCTCATAGTTCTCGCGACGTCGACCCCCGACTATGCGACGTTTCCCTCGACGGCATGCGTCGTCCAGGACCTTCTCGGCTGCGTGAACGCGGGAGCCTTCGATCTCCAGGCCGCCTGCGCCGGGTTCATCTACGCGCTCGAGCAGGCGCGCGGGTTCGTCAACTTCTACCCAGACAAGAAGGCGCTCGTAATCGGCGCGGAGTGCCTGACGCGCATCCTCGACTGGACCGACCGCTCGAGCTGCATCCTCTTCGGCGACGGCGCTGGCGCGGTCGTCCTGGGGAACGACGAGGCGCCTGGCGTGGCCTCGACGAAGACCGCGGCGCACACGATCCTCGGGGCGGACGGGAAGGGCCAGGGCTTCATCATGCGCACTGGCGGTACGCGCGAGGCGCTTCCGCTCGATCCCGTGACGGGCATTCCGCTCAAGCCCTCGCCGATCGAGCCGAAGCTCACGCTCCAGGGCCACGACGTCTTCGCGTTTGCCGTCCGCAAGCTCTCCAAGGTCGTCGGCGACCTCTGCGAGAAGCTCGGCACCACGCCGGACGCGCTGGACCGCGTCTTCGCCCACCAGGCGAACGGCCGCATCATCGAGGCGACCGCGCGCCGGATGAAGCTTCCGCTGGAGAAGTTCTGGCTGAACCTCGAGACGACGGCCAACACGTCCGCCGCGTCCGTGCCGATTTCCCTCGACCAGGCCGTCCGCGCGGGCGAACTGAAGGACGGCATGAAGATCGTCATGGTCGGCTTTGGCGCGGGACTCACCTACGGCGGCACGTACTGCGTATGGCCGGAACTGTGAGATAACAAGAGTTCAAAAGTCCAAGGGTCTTAGAACTGAGATTTAAAACAGGAGAAGAACGATGAAGAAAGTGATGATTACGGGAATCGGAATGTTGACGGCCGTGGGCAACGGACGTGACGCTTCCTGGGAGAACATCAAGGCCGGCAAGCCCGGAATCGGCAGGATTACAAAGTTCGATCCCTCCCGCTGCACCAGCCAGGTCGCTGCGGAGGTGAAGGGCTTCGACGAATGGGCGATTGGAGGCGGTCTTCTCGACAAGAAGTCCGCTCGCCACATGGCGCTGTTCTCGCAGTACGCCGTTGCAACGGCCAAGGAGGCGTGGCACGACGCCGGGTTCACCGAGGAGAAAAAGCCGGACATGGACCGCGTCGGAACGATCTTCGGCGTCGGCATCGGAGGTCTCGAGGCTACGCAGGATGCGTTCAAGACGCTCTTCGAAAAGGGCCCAGACCGTCTTTCGCCCCTTGCCATCCCCGAACTCATCGCCAATGAGGGCGCAGGCAACGTCGCCATTGCGCTCGGTGCGAAGGGGCCCTGCCAGGTCATCACGACCGCCTGCGCGTCCTCGACCGACGCGCTTGGCTTCGCACTTGACCTTATCCGCGCCGGACGTGCGGATGTCGTGATCGCCGGCGGCAGCGAGGCTGTCATCATGGAGTTCACGGTCGGCGGGTTCATGAAGGAGAAGGCGCTCTCCACCCACTTCAACGACACCCCCGAGAAGGCGTGCCGTCCGTTCAACCAGGACCGCGACGGATTCGTCATGGGCGAGGGTGCGGCGGTTCTCATCCTCGAGTCGGAAGAGCACGCGAAGGCGCGCGGCGCGAAGGTCTACGCCGAGCTCGCGGGATACGGCGCGACGTGCGACGCGTACCACATCACGGCGCCCGATCCCTCCGCGGACGGAGCGGTCAGGGCCATCGAGATCGCGCTTAAGGACGCAGGCGTCACCGACAAGTCGACTGTCGGCTACATCAACGCGCACGGAACGTCCACGCACCTCAACGACCAGATGGAGACGAACGCGTTCAAGCGCGTCTTCGGCGAGGAGGGCGCGAAGAAGATCAACATCTCGTCCACGAAACCGTGCCACGGGCACTGCCTCGGCGCCACAGGCGCCATCGAGGCGGCGATCACGGCGCTTGCGATCAAGGAGGGATTCGTCCCCCCGACGATCAACTACGAGAAGCCCGACCTCGAGGTCGACGCGTCGAAGGGCGAGACGCCCCTAGACCTCAACTACACGCCGAACGTCGGCGTGAAGCGCGACATCGACGTCGCGCTGTCGTCCTCGCTCGGCTTCGGCGGACACAACGGAATCCTGGTTTTCAAGAAGGTCTGAGGAGGTGCCGGCATGGAGTTCCCCAAGTTCAAGAACGAGTTCAACCTGAAGGGCATCGACCTGCTCCCGCACCGTCCGCCGTTCCTTTTCGTGGACACGCTGATAGCGGGCGACGAGACGGGGGCGATCGGCGAGTATACCTACACCGCCGAGAAGAACGACTTCTTCAAGGGCCACTTCCCGGACTTCCCGATCGTCCCCGGCGTGGTGCTGGTCGAGTCTATGGCCCAGGTCGCCGGCGCCTCGGTCGTCGCGCGCGGGCTCCTCGACGGACAGAACTCGTTCGTCCTCGCCGCGGTCGACGGCGCGCGCTTCCGCCAGCCGTTCCGCCCCGGTGACAGGCTTGTGACGGTCGTCGAGATCGTCCGCGAGCGCGTTCCCCTCGGCGTCTACCGCTTCAAGGGCTATCTCAACGGCGAGCCGAACGAGAAGGGCGAGCCGGCCGTGGAGTGCGAGGTCAAGTGCATGATGGGCAGGAAGGTCGCGAAGTAAGATGATCAGGATCGTCAGGGCGGGCGACCGCCGGATTGAGAAGTTCAACGCGCGCCCGGCGTTCCCCGAGGAGGCCGAGAAGGCCGCCGCGGAGGTCCTGGCGGACATAAGGAGGAACGGCGACGCGGCGGTCAGGAAATACGTGGCGAAGTTCGAGGGCTTCGCCGGCAGGTCCCTCAGGATCGATCTCTCGAAGGTCTCGGAGAAGGGCATCGATCCGGGGATCGTCCGCGCCGTGAAGGACGCCCACCGCCGCGTCATGAGGTTTTCGAAGGCGTCCCTCAGGTCCGCGTGGTCGATGAAGACCCCCCGCGGCGGGTCCGCCGGCGAGTTCTTCTCCCCGATGGACCGCGTCGGCGTCTACATCCCTGGCGGCACCGCGCCGCTCGCATCGACTTCCGTCATGACCGTGACGCTCGCGAAGGCCGCGGGCGTAAAGGAGATTGTCGCGTGCACGCCCGCCGGCAGGACCGGCGAGGTCAATCCCGTGCTCCTCTACGCGCTCAAGCTCGCTGGCGCGACCGAGGTGTACCGCGCCGGCGGGATCCAGGCGATCGGCATGATGGCGTTTGGCACGAAGACGTGCAGGAAGGTGCAGAAGATCGCCGGGCCCGGCAACGCGTTTGTGACCGCGGCGAAGCGCCAGGTCTACGGATACGTCGCGATAGACCAGGTCGCGGGCCCGAGCGAGATCGCGGTCCTCACCGACGGTTCGGTGGACGTCCGCTGGATTGCCGCCGATCTCCTCTCGCAGGCCGAGCACGGCAGCGGATGGGAGAAGTCGCTTTGCGTCTGCACTTCGGAGAAGCTCGCGGAGGAGATCCGCGGCGAGGTCCTGTCGCAGGCCGAGACGCTGTCGCGCAAGGCGCTGGTGAAGCGCGTCATCGACCGCGACGGGATGCTGATCGTCGTCGTGAAGAGCGTCGCCGAGGGGCTTGAGGTCGTCAACCGCTTCGCGCCGGAGCACTTCGAGATAATGACGAAGGACGCGCTGAAGGTCATGAAGGGCGTGAGGAGCGCGGGCGCTGTGTTCGCCGGGCCGTGGACCCCCGAGTCGGCCGGCGACTTCGTCGCGGGCCCGAGCCACGTGCTGCCGACCGGCGGCGCCGCGAACATGTTCAACGGGCTCACGCCGGACGACTTGCGCCGCCGCCACAGCTTCGTCTCGTTCAAGCGCGCCGACCTCGCGGAGACGCGCGCCACGATAGAGGCGTTCGCCGCGGTGGAGGGGCTTGACGGGCACGGCCGCGCCGCCACGATCCGGTTCGCGAGGTAGCGGACCGTCCCGGCCCGTTCCCGCGCCAGTCCGGACAAGCGGTACTCCGCCGTCGTTCGCCCTCGGCGCGGACAAAATTTGGTATAATTACCTATATGGCGCAGGATCAGCTTTTCGCGGATGAATACAAGGTGAACCTCGACGTGTTCGAGGGTCCCCTCGACCTGCTTCTGTACCTTATCCGCCGCGAGGAGCTCGACATCTACGACATCCCGATCGAGCACATCACGGCGGAGTACATGAAGTTCATCGACGAGGCGAGGGAGATGAACCTCGACATCGCCGGCGAGTTCATCGTGATGGCCGCGACGCTGATGGTGATCAAGTCGCGCATGCTCCTCCCAGTCGACCGGCGCAGCGCGAACGAGGGCGGCGACGAGGAGTGGGTCGATCCGCGCCTGGACCTCGTCCGCCAGCTGATCGAGTACAAGAAGTTCAAGGACGCGGCGATACGCCTCGAGACGTTGGAGGCGCTGGCCTCCACCAGCTTCGACGACGGCGGCGGTCGCCCGACGTTCGAGAAGACCGCCGCGGACGCGCGCGGCGCGCTCGCGAACCTCGACCTCTACGATCTGCTGACCGCCTTCCAGGAGGTGATCGCGCGGGCGAACGAGATGCCCCGCGAGGAGCTCAAGGGCGTGAGGTTCTCGGTGCCGGACAAGATGGACTACGTGCTCGAGCGCGCGCGCAGGGAGGGCCAGGTCTCGTTCGTGTCGCTTTTCGACCCCGAGCGCGCGCCGAAGGGCGAGATAATAGTGACTTTCCTCGCGCTGCTGGAGCTGCTGAGGCAGCACCGGGTGATCGTGTACCAGAACGCCGCGTTCCACGAGATAACGATCCTCCCGTCGAAGGAGGAGCCCGAGGACAAGCCGCTTGAAAGGCCCGATGACTATGAGTGACGACGTCAAGATTCCGCTTCCGAGAAGCCTTCAGGAGATAGTGGGCTCGCTTCTTTTCGCCAGCGAGGTTCCGCTCACGGCGGGCGACCTCAGGGAGTCGGTCAAGGCCGTGGAGCCCGAGGAGGGCGAGAACGCCGAGGTGATGGACGTCTACCGCACCTGCACCAACCGCGAGATAGACGAGGCGCTGAAGGGGCTTGGGAAGGCGCTGGACGTCGCCGGATGCGGATTCAGGCTTGTCTGCACCGGAGGCACCTACCGCATCCAGACGGCGCCGAGCTGCGGGCGCTACGTGCGCGCGATGCTCAAGCTCGACCGCCCCAACCGCCTGGGCCGCGCCTCGCTGGAGACGCTCGCGATAGTCGCGTACCGCCAGCCCATAACAAAGAGCGAGATCGAGGAGATACGAGGCGTCGACGTGTCGGCGAACATCAAGACACTCATGGATCTCCAGCTCATTCGCCTCGTCGGCAAGTCGGAGCTGCCGGGCCATCCGTATCTCTACGGCACGACCCCGATATTCCTCGAGCACTTCGGTCTTGCGTCGCTCCAGCAGCTGAACGAGCTCGATCCGACGCTCCAGCGCTCGAATCCGCGCGAGAAGGCCGCGTCCTACAGGCGCCAGGAGAAGACGGAGCTGGAGCAGGCGGCCGAGGAGGCGAAGCCGGCTGCGCCGGAGACGGAGGCTCCCGCCGCCGACCCAGGGGCTTCCGGGGAGCCCGGGGAGCCCGCGAAGCCCGTCGCCATGGATCTGATCGACGACGCCGGGCAGGACCGTGGGCCGGCCGGCGGCGACGACGACATATTCATCGACGACACTCCGGACGAATTTGACGACGAAGACGACGAAGACGACGAGGAAGACGAGGACGAGGATGGAAGTGAAGACGGCGAAGAGAGCTGAGTCCGCCGCGAAGGCGGCGCTCGCGGGCCTCGCGCTCGCGTGCCTGGCTACGGCCTGCGACTACGTGCGCGAGCGCGAGTACAAGGACGAGCGGTCCGACCGCCACTATCAGGCGGCCATGGCGGACTATTCGGCCGGGCGCATGGAAGCGGCGGCCGCGGGGTTCGAGAAGGCGCTCCGGTCGAATCCCGGCAACGCAAGCGCGCGCTTTCAGCTCGCGTGCCTGCTCCAGGACGCGAAGCAGGATTTCATGGGCGCCGTCTGCAACTACCGGGAATATCTCCTCCAGGAGCCGGGCAGCGACAAGGCCAGGCTCGCGAAGGACCGCTGCGCGATATGCGAGAAGCTGCTCGCAGGCGAGCTTGCGAAGAAATACGGGCTTGGCGGCGACGGCGCGGCGATTGGGGAGCTGGACAGGCGCGAACGCGAGATATCCGCCCTCAAGGCCGAGCGGGACAGGTCCGCCGCGGCGCTCAAGGCGGCGCAGGCCGAGTCGACAAGACTCGCCGGGGAGAACGCCCGACTCAGGAAGATGATGGCCGGCATCGGCGGCGACGACGACGACGGCCCCGCGCGCGGCGTTTCCGCCGCGGCGCTCGCGTCCGAAGCCTCCGAGGACGGCGACAGGCTCGGCGGCATTCCGCGCGAGGTGCGCGAGCTTGCCTGGGACGACGAGGAAGACGACGCGGCCCGCTCCGCTCTTCTGGACGCGCCCGCGCCCGACGGCGGCGAATCCGCCGCGCCGGCGCCCGGCAGGGTCGTCGGGCCGAAGCTCACCGAAATCGCCGCGGCGCACAGATCGGCGAAGCCGGACGAGCCGTCGCACGAGAAGCGTCCGGAGTTCTACGTTGTCCAGGAGGGCGACACCCTCTACCGCATCGCCGTGAGGTTCTACGGAAAGATGAGCGCGTGGACGAAGATCCGCGACGCGAACAAGGCGACCGTCACGACAGACGGAAGGATCAGGGCCGGTCAGAGGCTGGTGCTGCCATGAAGATGCTCGGCAACACGATACTCACCGACGCCAATGCGTACGCGCGCTCCAAGGAGCCGTGGCTTCTTGACGAATACCGCGAGGCGAGCGGAGAGACGACGGACGGCAAGAAGTTCGGCTGGAGGCTCTTCCACTACATCTCCGGCGGCGGCATGCGCACGTTCGGGCGGACCGTCCAGCAGGAGGAGAAGGACGCGCGCCAGACGCGCTTCCTCGTCTTCGCCGGGGTGCTGGGCGTCGTGTGGGCCGCGATGCTGGCGCTGACTTGAATTTGCGTGACCATGTGAAAGGAACAACGACTATGAAAGCATGCATGACGATGATGATCGCGGGGCTGGCGACGGCGGTCGCCTTCGCCGAGCCGCAGGCCGGCCGGGACGGCTTCGCCGGACGCCAGGCGCTCGAGGAGGTGCAGCGGGTCGCGGGGCAGATGGACGTCCTGCAGAGCAATTTCGAGGCCGTTTCGGAGCGTCTTGCGCGCATCGAGGGCGGAAAGGGCGAGATCGCGGCGCTCAAGGCCGAGATCGACTCCCTTCGCGCGGAGATCGCACAGCTCCGCCGCGAGATGCAGAACCAGCGCGGCGAGATCGTGAAGGACCTCGGGCGCAGGATCGAGACCGTGCAGCGCCAGTCCGCCGCGCCTGCGCCCGCGCCGCAGCCGGCCCGC
>JAFRJH010000183.1 GCA_017432385.1 Kiritimatiellia bacterium | reverse complement strand
GACAGCAACAAGCGCGTCGAGCACACCTTCGGCTATTCTCCGAGCGACATGTGGAACATGCCCCTTCAGACGCTGATCAAGGGCTTCGGACCCATAATCCTCGCGAAGATCATCGAGCCGCTGAACGAAGACCGCCCCATCATCATCAGCGGGCACGGCATACGCAAGGACGGTTCGCTCTTCGATGCCGAGATATCGGTCAGCAAGGTCAAGCTCGCGAGAAGCGAGTCCCTTCTCTTCACTGTGCGCGACATCACAAAGAGGATGCTCGCCATGCAGGAGAAGATGCGCGCGCAGTCCCAGGCCAAGCCCGCGATCGTCAGGGTCGCGAAGACGAAGGTCCTGCGCTGCACCCAGAAGATACAGCCCCCTGCCGGCATCGTAAAGTAGGGGATGCGGACGCCAGGCGTTCCGCAATCGCCTGGCGTCGCGGCGGTTCAGCACCGTGACATGAGCCGCGCGGTGCGGACGTCAAGCCGGCGCCGGTCGCGCGCCTCCTGGCACCGCCGCCACCACATCGCAAGGCCCATCGGGACAAGCACCGCCGCCGCCATCAGCGTCGCGAGCGCCGAGGCGTGCGGGATGTTGCGGTTCTGCATCGCGCGCATGAATATCTTGTTTCCGATGAGGACGCAGTCCGTCCCGCCCAGCATCTGGGGTATCACATACGAGCCTATCGCCGGGATGAACACCATCAGCACGGCCGACACGACGCCCTGGCGGATGCCAGGCATGAATATCTTGCGGAAGGCATAGAAGTTCTTCGCCCCGAGATCGCGGGCGGCCTCAAGAAGCGAGAAGTCGAACTTCTCCGCGGCGGAATAGATCGGCATTATCGCAAACGGGAGGAACGAGTATACGGACACAAGGACGACCGCCGCCTCGCTGTCGAGAATCGTCGACATCGCTGGATCGACATGGCCGGCCGTCGCCAGCCCGGTCCATACGAGAAAGCGCTGCACGAACCCAGGCAGCCAGCCGAACGCCCAGTCACCGACCTTCAGCCATGCAAGGTAGCACGCCTGGAGCCACCCGTCGGGATGGAGGAGTGTCTTCCATGCAAAGACGCGGACCACGAAACTTGTCCAGAACGGGAGCATCATGGCCCCCGCCACAAACGCCCGCCAGCGCTTCGGAAGCCGTGCGATCGCGTACGCGCACGGGAGGGACAGTAGTATGCACCAGAACGTGACTTCGAAGGAGATGCGGATCGTCTTCCAGACTATCGTCGGATAGTCCGGGTCGACGAGTTCCCGCCATGTCGAAAGCGACCAGTCGCCCACGCCCCCGTTCGCTGTATGGCCGTGGAACGTGAATGCCAGGACGATCACCGCGGGGATGGCGAAGAACACCGAGAGCCAGAGAAAGCTCGGCAGCGTCGTCAGCCACTCCGCCTTCCGCGTCCCGAACGTCTGCTTGACCGATTTCATGCCGCTATTTTACCATAAAACCGCGACGAACGGCGGGCGGGACTGCAATTTCCGGCACGACGGCTTTTCCCCTGGATTGAGGTCCCCGCGGATCACCCCGCCTGCCAGTCGGAGACCAGCGGGACGCCGCGCGCACCGAAGCAGTTGAGCGGCGTCCCTAATGTAGCATTTGGCCTACTTGCGCGCAAGAGGATGTTTTGATATAATTTGCGGCCGTGCTATGGACCGGTAGCTCAGTCGGTCAGAGCGGGGGACTCATAATCCCTTGGTCGTGGGTTCAAGTCCCGCCCGGTCCACCAGCAGAAGCCCGCGTTTGCGGGCTGCGTCAACCCCCGATGCTTTCGATGACGAGCCCGGCCCTCTCCGGCGCGGAATGTCCGATGGAGAACGCCTTGAGCAGTTCCGCGGCGGCGCGTTCGAGTCCGTCCGGCCCCCTCGAGCTCTCGAGTGTCGCGAGCGGGGACCCCACCGATACGCGGTCCCCGACAGAGACGGCGAGCGCAATGCCTGCGAGAGGGTCGATCACGTCCGTCTTCTCCATTCTTCCAGCGCCCAGGGCGAGCGCCACGCGTCCGACCTTCTCGGCGTCGATTGCCGTGACATAGCCGGACTTCATCGCCTGTATCCTGAATTTGAACGTGGGCTTCTCCACGAGGCGGGCGAAGGCGTCGAGGTCTCCGCCCTGCGCGGCGCACATGGCCTCGAACCGCGCGAGGGCGGAGCCGTCGGCCAGCTTTTCGCGGCACATGCATCGCGCGTCGGCGAGGGGGAGAGACTTGGCGAGCGACACCATGAGGGCCGTCAGCTCGATGCAGAGTTCGACTGGGCCGCCGCCTGCGGAATCGGCTCCGTCAGGCGCCGTGAAGCGGCCCCTGCACCTGCCGGACCCCAGCCATGACAGCGCCTCGGCGACTTCATTGGCATTGCCGACGGCGCGTCCGAGCGGCGCGGACATGTCCGTCACCAGCGCCGCGGCCTTTCTGCCGGCGGCTTTCGCCCCGCTGACGAGCGAAACCGCGAGCTCATGTGCATCCTCGCGGGTCTTCATGAACGCTCCGGAGCCGCACTTCACGTCGAAGACCAGCGTACCGGCGCCCTCCGCGAGCTTCTTGGAGAGTATGGACGCGGTGATGAGCGGGATCGACGCGACGGTGCCCGTGACGTCGCGGAGGGCGTACAGCTTCTTGTCGGCGGGGGTTATCTCGTCCGTCTGCACGGTCATTGAGACTCCGGTCCCCTTCACGACATTCTGGAAATCGTCGAGAGAGAGAGAGGCGTCGTACCCCGGGATCGTCTCCAGCTTGTCGGCGGTGCCGCCGGTGATGCCGAGGCCGCGTCCGGTGAGCGACGGCACGAACACGCCGCACGCGGCAGCCAGCGGCTGGACGACGAGAGACAGCTTGTCGCCGACGCCGCCCGTGGAATGCTTGTCGGCCGTCGCGACGTCCCAGTCAAGGCAACGCCCGGACTTCATCATCGCGTCCGTGAGGTCGGCCGTCTCGCGCTCGTTCATTCCGCGGCAGCAGACGGCCATGGCGAGCGCGGACATCTGGTAGTCGGGAATCACGCCGCGGGTGAATCCGTCGACGAACTCGCGTATCTCCGCCGTGCCGAGGGCGTGTCCCTCGCGCTTCTTGTCAAGGACGAGCTTTGCGATCATGGCCTCCTCCAGTAGCTAAGGTACTCGACATTCCCCATCTCCCTCCCGCGGATGGGCGACTCCGCAAGGCCGAGGAGATCCAGCCCAAGCTCTTCCTGCGCGAAGCGCACGATTCCGTCGCGGGCCTCCAGGCGGAGGGCTTCGTCGCGGACAAGTCCGCCGGGCGCATTGCCCTTCCCCACCTCGAACTGCGGCTTGATGAGCGCCACGATCTCCCCGCCGGGCGCGAGAACGTCGCGGATCGGCGGCAGAATGAGCCGGAGCGATATGAACGAGACATCCGTCACGGCGACGGACGGAACCTCCGGCAGGTCCACGGGCTTCATGAACCTGGCGTTGAAGTTTTCTCGGCACCACACGCGCGGATCGCTGCGCAGCCTGTACGCGAGCTGGTTCGTGCCGACGTCGACCGCCATGACACGTTTCGCCCCGTGCTGCAGCAGGCAGTCGGTGAAGCCTCCCGTGGAGCTGCCTACGTCGAGGCATATCTTCCCCTCGGCCGACAGTCCGCCCTCGGCCGCACCCCACAGCGCAAACGCGCCCTCGAGCTTCTCCCCGCCGCGGCTTACGAACCTGGGCGGGCGCTCCACCTCGACCGGCGTTGCGTCGTCAACGGCGCGCGACGCCTTGGTCTCGACCTGCCCGGCTACACGAACCCTGCCCTCCATCACCAGCGCCTGCGCCCTGGTCCGGCTCTCGCAGAGCCCTTTTTCGACAAGCAGGATGTCGAGCCGGCGCTTCACTTTTCCTCGGGAGCGTCGAGGAACGAGACGCTGCGGATGTCCACGCGCGGGAAGCTGCGGACAACCCCCATGGAGACCTCGAGCATAATCGCCTCGGGCCCGTTGTCGACAAGTATGCCGCGGTATGTGCCCGAGTTGGTCACGATCTCGACATCCGGCTTGAACACGCGCTTCAGCCTTACATCGAGCTTAGTGGACTTCTGGTTCTCGACAACGGGGTGCTTGAGCGCCTCGGCGTAGCCGTCCTTCTTGAGGATGACGGTGTGTTCGCCGGCCTTGAGGCTCTCGACGACAAGCACCTCGCTCACCTCCGCCTTGGGGTCGACGTTGCGGGTGACGCCGCAGACATGTCCGTCGACCGAGACGGTCACGCCGACGGGCGCCGTCCTGATCTCGAGTCTGCCGAGCACGTTCTGGAGCTTGAACTCCTCGGCGACGGTCTCGCCGTTCGCCACGCGGATCGTCTTCTCCATCGTGTCATGTCCGTCGAGTTCGGCACGGACGACGTACTCGCCCGGCTGGAGGTTGCCGACTGTGACCGGCCCCCTGCCGTGGGGATCGCCGTTGACATAGAACCTTGCGCCTTCGGGAACCGAGCTGAGCCTCAGCGAGCCGGGACGGCCCTGCATCTTCACGAAGAGCGTCTGGACGTCGCCGGGATTAACCGAAAGCTCCCGGTTCTCCTCTTCGTATCCTGCCTTTACGAGCGTCACCGAAGCGCGTCCGCGCGGGACGTCGCGGACCGTCACCGGGGAGAGTCCGCGGGCTATGCCGTTCACGGTCACGGAAGCGCCCTCGGGGTCGGTCTTGACCTCGATGACGCCGGAGTCCAGGAGCATGTTCTCGTGCTTGACAAGCGGCGTGCGCCCGTTGAACCTGACCTCCACTTCGCGGGACTGGTATCCGGCCTTCTGGAGAAGGAGCCTGTACGAGCCCTTCGCGTCAAGCGTCGTGATGAGGCGCGGCGTCTCGCCGAGCGAGAGCCCGTCGAGCATGATGCTGCACCCGGACGGCTCGGATGTCACGAGGAGGAGTCCCTTGACCGGCGCGAGCTCGGCGTGGCGGGAGAGATACCCACCCTGCTCCAGCGGGAAGAACTCGTCCACGGGCTCGTGGCTCTTCAGCTCGAAGCGGAGGTGGTGAGTTCTTCCCGGGGCGATGTCGTACAGCGTGAGCGGCGTGACGCCCCTGAGGTTTCCGTCGATGAGGACGTTCGCGCCCTCTGGCGACGACGTGATGTCCACGCGCGCGGCGCGGTTCTCGTCCGCCACCGCGGCCGCAAGCGCCGCCGCCGCGAACAGGACTGCAAAAAGACGCTTCATCACCTGGCCCCTCCCTTCTTCTTGGCCTTCTTCATGCGGTTCTCGACGTCCACGAGCTTGGCGTTCGCCTCGATGTGGCGCTGGTCGTCCTTGTCGGGCACCATGTCGCAGAGGACGCGCAGTTCGCGCCTCGCCGTCTCCCAGTCGCCGAGGTTTATCGCCTTGTCGGCGAGGAACCGCTGGTCCTTGTAGCGGGCCTCGAGCTCAGCCTCGGCCCTCACAAGCTTTTCCTTGAGCCCTGCGTAGCCCTCGGGCTTCGGGTTGACCGTCTCGAGGTAGAACACGGCCTCGCGGTAGGCCTTGACGCCGGCGCTCAGGTTGCCGTACTCGACGTCGCGCTCGCTCCACTTCGAGTCGCCGATCCTCGCGCTGTCCGCGCTGAGTTCGATGAGCTTGTCGCGCGAGTACTGAAGCGCCCAGATGCCGAGTTCGTTGCGGGAAAGCGTCTCCAGCGCCTCGCGGACCGTGGCGAACGCCTCCGGCTCGGTGACGTTCTCGACGGTCACCTCGCGCACCTTGGTCCCTATGATGGCGCGGATGCGCCAGCTCCTGAGCGAGTTCTCGCTGGACGCGCTGGGACCGGAATAGACGCTTTCGAGCTCATTCCACCCCTTCGAGGTCAGAAGCTCGACTATGCGCGCGGCGGCGCGGTCGGAAAGCTTCATCGACTTGTCGACGTGCCTGTCCTCGCTCGGCACGTCGTCGTACACGACCCTGAGAATGCCGGTCGGGTCCACCGTCATCTGATAGCGGAATATGCGCGCCGCGTCCGCCTCCACCTTCTCGTACGAAAGGGAGACGAGCTTGGGCGGCGTCTTGTCCTGAGCCTGCACGACCTGGGCCGGCCGGCTCTGACCGCCGCCTCCGCCCGGGAAGCAGAGCACTATCCCGATTGCCGCGGCGACCGCGACGGCCCCCGCGGCAAGGAGTATGCTGGCAAGCGAGGAGCGCTTCGCGGCCGGAGCGGACTGCCCTGTGGCCAGCGCGCCCGCCGCGGACGCCGAGTCCAGCCCCAGGTCGACCTTGCCCGGAACGGGGGTCGGGACTGCGGGCGGGGTCTGCCCCTCCGCGACAACGCTTATCCTCACGGCCCCCGCCTCTACAACGTCGCCCGGAACGAGCATGCGCGCGTCTGAGCCGAGCTGCTCGCCGTTGACGTATGTTCCGTTGGCGCTCGCGAGGTCCACGACGCGGATCGCATCGTCGCCCTCGCACTCGAATACGCAGTGGCTGCGCGAAAGCTCCTCGTCGGGGACGTGGATGTCGTTGGAGGAGGAGCGTCCAAGGCGAAGCCCGGCCGGCGGGACTGTGAACCTCCTGCCGGCGAGGTCGCCGGACATAACCATCAGTTCTGGTCGTCTGGCCATTTACAGCATTCCTTTCAGGGCCTGGGACAGCACGGGCCCCAGGAGGATGATGAAGACAGCTGGAAAAATGCATATGAAAAGCGGACCGAGCATCTTGGTCGGCGCCTCGGCGGCCAGCTTCTCGGCGCGGTCGAAACGGCGGCTCCTCAGCTGCTCGGACTGTATGCGCAGGATCGAGCCTATCGAGACGCCGAGCTCGTCCGCCTGGATCAGCGCGTAGGCGACGGACCTGAGGTCGCCCTGCCGGCAGCGGTCGGCCATGTTCTTCAGCGCCTCCTTGCGCGAAGAGCCGACCTGAATCTCCTTGGTCATGCGCAGAAGCTCCTCGTTCAGGGGGTCGAGCCTGCGGGACGCGCAGTTGCGCTGGAGCGCGCTGATGAAGTCCATGCCCGCCTCCACGCTGAGCGTGAGAATGTCGAGGACGAACGGAAGCGCCTTCATTATGGCTAGATGGCGCCTCTTGAGCGCGGACCTTAGCCACATCATCGGCTGGAGGTAGAAGAGGGCGACGCCGAGCAGGCACAGCGGGACGCGCCCCGCCGTGAACGGAGAGTCCGGCATGACCGCGCCGAGCACGATGATCAGCACGCACCAGAGCGCGCCCAGCACCACCGGATTCATCAGCTTGAGCGCCACGAACTCCCGTCCGCTCAGAAGCCCCTCGAACCCGGCGGCGACCAGCATGCCGTCCGCCGTCTCGATCTGCTTCGCGAACAACGGCCTCGACACTATGCGGTCAAGGTTGCCGACAAACGGAAGAAGAAGCTTGAAGACGAGTGGCAGGGACCTCTCCTGGCGGCGTCCGTCCGCAAGCGTCACGTACGTGACGTCCTTGGCGACCTCGGCCGCATACCATGCGAAACCGGCCGCGCAGAGCGCCCAGAACGCGATTGCCGCCGTGCTAGCCGTCGATGCCATGTCCCAGCGCTCCTTTCGTCAGGTCACCGTGCTGCCGCCGCCCGCCGCGGACGTCGGCGAAAGCGCGCCGCCGCACGAACCCGGCTCGCCGGCGAAGAGGATCATGCCCTCGGAGACGCCGACGGACATCTTCCGCGGCGCGAGGTTCGCGACGAACACGACTTCTTTCCCAACCAGCTTTTCCGGCTCGGGATACGCCTGGCGTATGCCGGAGAAGATCGTGCGCCTGCCGAGCGGGCCCGCGTCCAGAACGAACTTGAGCAGCTTCGAGCTCTTCGGCACGATCTCGCAGCTCTCCACGACGCCTATCCTGAGGTCGAGCTTCTCGAAGTCGGGGAATGCGATCTCGGGCTTAAGCGGAATGGACGGGGGCTCCGGCGCCCCCGAACCCGCACCCATGGAATTGACAGAATTCACTGCCGAACCAGATTTGACGGCCGAGCCGCGTTCGGCCTGTCCCTTGTTCTTGCTGGCCCGGCTCTCGTGGGCGACCTCGCCGGAATCGGCGGGCCTTACCGCCGCCGCGGCGATCATCGCCTCAACCTGCTTTGCGTCGATGCGAGAGGCGAGATACTCGTAGGCCCCCAGCGCGACGCCCTCGACGGCCGTGTCGCGAGAGGCCCAGGTCCATCTGTCCTCGCCGAAGAGCTTCATCGCCCTGTCGGCGTAGACGGGGAGGATGGGCTTGAGGTATATCGCGAGAATGCGGAACGCGTTGAGCGCCGCGGTCAGCGTCACGCGCGTCGCCTCGGCGTCGGTCTTCACCGACTTCCACGGCTCCTTGCGGTCGAAGTACTCGTTCGCGGCGTCCGCAAGGCGGCAGACCTCGACGACCACCTGGTTGAAGCGGCGGTCCTCGTAGAACTTCGCTATCGACTCGCCGCCGTCGCGCAGCTTCTTGAGGAGCGCGAGCTCCTCGTCGTGCCCGGCGAGCGTCGCGAGACGCCCGTCCAGCTTCTTCTGCAGCATCTGCGCGGAGCGCGAGGCGATGTTCGTCACCTTTCCGACGAGGTCGGAGTTGACGCGCGTCACGAAGTCCGCGAGGTTGAGGTCCATGTCGTCCGTCGTGCCGCCGAGCTTCGCCGCGTAGTAGTAGCGGAGCGCCTCGGGCGGAAGGTGGTCGAGGTACGTGCGCGCGTTCACGAACGTGCCCTTCGACTTGGACATCTTCTCGCCGTTGACGGTGAGGAAGCCGTGCACGAATATCTTGTCCGGCTGCTCGAACCCGGCGACGTGGAGCATCCCCGGCCAGAACAGGCAGTGGAAGCGGATGATGTCCTTGCCGATGAAGTGGTAGCGCTCGACCTTCGGGTCCTGCCACCAGTCCTCGAACTTCTGGCCGTTCCTCTCGCACCAGTTGCGGAGCGAGGCGAGGTACCCGATCGGCGCGTCCACCCAGACGTAGAAGTACTTGCCCCCGTGCCCGGGGATCTCGAACCCGAAGTACGGCGCGTCGCGCGAGATGCACCAGCCGCGCAGTGGCTCGGCAAACCATTCAAGAAGCTTGTTCGAGACGTCGCTCGTCGTGTGGCCGGGTATCCACTTCTCGAGGTAGTCGTGCTGCGGCTCGAGCTCGAAGTAGAGGTGCTCGGAGTCCCTCACGACCGGAGTTCCGCCGCAGGTCGTGCACCTGGGGCTGCCGAGCTCCTCGGCGCCGTAGGTGGACCCGCACCTGTCGCAGCTGTCGCCATACTGGTTCTCGGCGCCGCACTTGGGGCAGACGCCCTTCACGAACCTGTCGGGGAGGAACATGCTGCAATGCTCGCAGTAAAGCTGCGGGGAGGTCTTCGTCGTGATCCCGCCCGACTTCTCCATCGCGGCGAATATCTGCTCGGAGAATGCCTTGTTCTCCGGCGAGTTGGTGGTGTAGTAGTTGTCGAAGGAGACCTGGAAGTCGGTGAAGTCCCTGAGGTGGATTGCGTGCGTACGGGCGATAAGCTCCTCTGGGGAGAGTTCAGTGT
>JAFRJH010000182.1 GCA_017432385.1 Kiritimatiellia bacterium | reverse complement strand
TTAGACACATCATTTACAGAATTTACAGAATTGATGGTCTTGTGATTGAAATAGGCAACGGGACCTTCCCATTCCGCTCTCCTGTGCGAATCTCCTGCCACTTTAATTCTGTTAATTCTGTTAATCATGTGTCTTAAAAACTATTCGTAGTCGGCGTCCATCCTCTTCTCAATCTCGCGCTCAATCCGCGCCCTGCTGTCGATATTGTCAAACATGCTCGTCTTCCTCCGATTGAATATTGGCGGCATCGTATTATCAATTCCTCGATCCGCTTTCGACATTATACCATTTTTCAGAGAGATTTAGGGGTGTTTCACGCTTCAACTCACAGACTGGGGATCCTCCGCGCTCTTTTCGGCATGCCTCAAAAGGAGGCATCTTCCGGAACTTTCCGACAAAAAATTTCGAGGCGGATCTTCGGCAGGGGCAAACTTCCGTTTTGGTATAATATTACGCAAAGGATCATGCGTGTGCGTATGACAGAAAAACAGGCAGAACTCGGAGGATGGACAGCCATGATGCGGACAAGATTCACGCAAGTTTCGCTTTTCAGCGTTCTACTCAGCGGACGTTACGACGGGGTTATCGCCATTGGAGAGCTGAAGAAACTCGGCAACATGGCGATTGCGACAATGGATCGTCTGGATGGCGAGATGCAGATGATTGATGGCGTAGTCTACCAGGCTTGCGCCGACGGACACGTCTATCTGCCTACCGACGACGCGACCATTCCCTTCGGCACGATTGCGGATTTTCACCCAACCCATACGCTGAGCCTATCGGACATCCCGAGCTATGAAACATTCGAGACGCGGGTAGACGAGTTGTGTCCTGAAGATAACATTCCGCTCGCCATCCACTTCATCGGCGACTTTCACCACATGAAGGTTCGCACGGTCGCCCGTCAGGAAAAAGACGGGGTCGGCCTTGCGGACGCAGCAAAAAACGAGGCGGTGTTTGAATACACCGATGTTCGCGGCGATTTGGTCGGCTTCAGACTGCCCGGATACGTCAAAGGCGTCAATGCGCCGGGCTGGCATCTTCACTTTGTAGATGCCGAAAGACAGCACGGCGGCCATGTGGTTAACTTTTCGCTGCGCGAGGGCGAATTGCGGTATTGCTACGCCAACGACTTTCAGATCCGGCTGCCGGGCGCGGCGACCCTTGCGGGACTGGATCTCACACGGGATTGGTCTGCAGAACTGAAACGCGCAGAAGCAGAACGGTAATCCCCGCCAGACGGTCGAACAGGAGTTTTAGCAATATGGCAATACCCCAGAGGGACGATCTCATCGAGGAGATCAAGCGCACCGACCTGCTCCTTGAATGGTCGGTTCAGCATGGCGACGAAGCCGAATGCTCGCTTCCGTAGAACATCGCCGCGTTTCTCGACAACTCCATCATAACGGATGCTACTTGATCGCCCCGATGCCTTGCAGAATGCCGGCGATGCCGGTCGCGGCGACATCCTTGAATATCTTTCCGTCGTCGTCGAACGAGTAGAAGTTCATGACGGTCGTGGAGAACCTGCGTCCGTTCGGCT
Organism: Kiritimatiellia bacterium; assembly: GCA_017432385.1. Taxonomy (GTDB): domain Bacteria; phylum Verrucomicrobiota; class Kiritimatiellia; order RFP12; family UBA1067; genus UBA1067. Next base: position 1,273 of record JAFRJH010000182.1, on the reverse strand, counting down.
GGAGCCCGGCAAACGGCGCATCGCCGTTGAACGTGCCGGAGCACTCCCACTGCACGGCGACGGTCTTTTCGTCTGCCACCATGTCAACGAGCTTCCACTGCACGTCGGGGAAACTCCTTCTCATCAGCGCTACGACGCTCAGATATCCCTCCGCCCCATAGAGCGGGGTCGGCGATACAGGCGTGTTGAACGCGGCCTTTTCGGAAATCAGCCTGCGTCCAAGCTCAAGGTCGTTGGCATTGATGCATTTCTCGAAGAGCCGCATCGCTTCGCGGTTGCGCTCGGTCTTCACCGACGGCGCGCCGACAGCGGCGTCCTCTCCGCCCGCCGGATAGCCGACGGGGTGGTTGAGATGAAGGATTGTCGTATCGGGAAGCTTGAGCGCCTTCTTGAGCGCATCATTGTCCATCGAGCGCCTGCAAACCGTGGCAAGCCCGTTAGCCGCGCAGTAGAGGTAGATGTTCCCGGAGACTATGCCCGCGTCGTAGTTGGAAAGCGTGCTTCGCGCACCAGTGTAGATCGGATCGCTCACGTCAGCCGCGATGAGGAGCGAGACGGGGGCTGTCGCCGCGAACGGCTGGTGTCCGGCGACGGACGGGCGCAAATCCTCGTCGCACACCTTGACGAGCGCATTCCCCTTCGCGTCGTAGCGATACGCTCCGGACTTCATGATCGCGTAGACCGATATCTCCTGCTTGTTGAGGCCCGTCGCGTTGGTGCGCTTGTCGGGGCGGTTGAATCCGTTTGCCGCCCACAGGACGCCCGAGAGCAGCTCGGGCGAGAGCTCCTTGTCCGCGAACGCCCGCTCCGAATGGCGCGCCTTCAGCGCCTGCGCGACGGTGACGCCCGAATCCCCGTCGGGAGCCGGAAGCCTGGTCGTCTCGGCGCTGCATATACATGCCGCGGCAACGGTCGCCGCGGCAACAATGGCTGACTTCATGTTTCCCTCCTGTTTCTCATGTTGTTTGCACCTGGGACCAGGCGTCCGCCTCAGGGCGTACGCCCGCCGACAAGCCTGTAGCCCGCGCCTCGCTCGTTCACGACGAGATTACCGGCGCGGCCCAGCTTCTCCCGGAGGCGCTGGACGAGCTTGCGCATCGCGCGGTCGTCGCCGACGTACCCTTCGCCTCGGAGCGCGGAGAACAGCTCCGCGCCGGACACGACGTCGCCGCGGCGCTCCGCCAGCCTGCGGAGGACGACGGCCTCCGACTTCGTGAGCGCCGCGCCGGCGTCCCCGCCCGAGACCGTCATCGCGGAAAGGTCCACGCGGACC
>JAFRJH010000181.1 GCA_017432385.1 Kiritimatiellia bacterium | reverse complement strand
GAAATGGGCGTTTTTCTTCCCGGGAAGGAACTCCGAGTGTTAGGGCTCCCGCGCAGGGCGCTCAAGCGTCTGCGCGAGAGCCCTGCTGATCGGAGTTAAATTCGGCGGCTTTGGCGAGGGTCGGACCGGCAGAAGCTAAAAAATGGGTAAACTCCAGCGAATAGCGCGATTGACTGTATCGGCGTTTAGGCGTACAATGTCAACAAAACAGGTGGCAAAGTGGAGGTTTCGTGATGTTGACTAATAAGGAAAACGTTGTTTTCTCCAGGGGTTCAGCTGCATTTCGCGCGCTGGCCGCGTCGTGGGCCGTCATGGCGGCTGGAGTCGCCGGAGCGCGGACGATCGGCGTAGCCGAAAACAGGGACGCGAATGGAGTGGCAACCTCCTTCAACCTGACATTCTCCGAGGCATCGCCGGAGACGACCAACAAACTCTATGTCGCTCTCGGCACGTCAGACGGCGGCACGGACCTCTCGGCCTGGAATGCCGTCCAGTTTGTAGGGAACGTGCCCGGGGATTTGACGTCGTTTCAGAACGTGCCGCTCCCCGACGGATGGGGTACGACGGTGACGCATGCGAGGCTGTTCTTCCTCATGGGCATGGATGTCATCCCCGGCGCAGACCAGCTGGAGTACATCAAGTCCACCGGGACTCAGCGCATAATGACCTCGTTCACGCCCAACGGCGAGTCCGCGGTGGAGGTGAAGCTCGCGTTCAACAGCGCGGACGGCAACGGCAAGCCCACCAACACTCATGACATCTTTTGCGCCCGCGGCGGGAAATCCTTTACGCTATTCTGGGTTTCAGGTGACCATTGGCGGTGGGACTACTGCAGCCAGCAGCTCCATTCCTCCGACCATAACGAGCCTGGCGCGGCTGTCCACACGCTACGCGCCGACAAGAACGGCCTTTTTGTCGACGGCATGTTCGTCGGAAACACCGACCCGACCGACACGACGTTCGAAGCAGAAGGCACGATGTCCATTTTCGCCTCGCACTTCAATGGCGATAATTGGGGCAACTACGGCAGCTGGAAGCTGTATTCGTTCAAGGCGTGGAGCGACGCTTCCACACTGGCTCTCGATCTCGTTCCGTGCAAGAAGAAGGACGGGACGGTCTGCCTGTACAACAAGGTGGACGATGATTTCCTTTTGAACGGGGGAAGCGGATCGTTCACCGCCGGACCGGTCACGGTCGATATGTCAAGCGCCGTGGTGGAAGGTGCGTCCGACGTCGTTTCCGTCCCGCTGCAGGGATGGAAGACGTCAAGCGGTGCGTTCTATCCCTACATCTCGGGCAGCCCGGTCTACGTGGTGGAAGTCGCGCCGGGCGATACCAAGTCCATCGGCGAGGTCACGTTCAAGGAGTTGGCGATCGACGGCGCTCTGGTCACGAACGACGTTTCGTTTGCGGCGTTCGCGTCCGGCGAACCTGGAAGCCGCACCGGCACGATAATCAAACGCGGCGAGGGAACGCTGAAGTTCAACGAGGACATCTCCGCCTTCAAGGGCCCCGTGCATGTCGAGGAGGGCGTCGCGATCGGCGTCTGCTCAAACTGCTTCGGACTCACGGAAAAGGCCGGCGGCGGAGTGAACCAGCGCACATACGTCCATTCTGGCGCTACGTTGGTGATGGACGCCGTGGGGAACTTGCCGAAACCCGCAGAGTCGAACGCCACCTACTACGAGGGCGAGGGCTATCCGGGAATGGGAGGCGCGTTCGTGGCGCGCAACGGCGACACTGCGAGCGGCAACAGTTCTTGGCAGATGGGGTGCAGTTCGCGCGCCATTGGCCCTTCCTCAATATATCTTGATGTCCCGTCCGGCGCCAGTGTGGGCATAATATATTACGGTGCCAATGGCCAGTCGGACAGCGACTTCAGCATCAACGGGCAGGACGTGCTTATGTACGGCCGCACGGTCGGGTCGATGTTTACTGTCAACGCCAACATAATCAAGGAGATCGGCAACCTCGTCGTCTCGAACATGACGCTGACGATTGGCGGAAACTCCGGGCGCATACTCCCGAAGAACGGCAATAGCTCCACCATTCGATTCCGCGGCGGCGCGCGGTGGTTTTGGAACACCGATGACAACCTGGGCCGTGGACAGTTGCAACAGAAGGCCACGGTCTACATTGACGACCTCGAATACATCAAGTTCGACCAGGGGAGCTGGGTCAATGTCGACAAGGGGATCTACGGCGTGAATCCATGGGGCGCGCCCGGCGGAAACGGAACCACGAACAACTGGTACTGCGGTCCCGTGATCCTGAACGACGACGTCCGCCTGTACAATGTTCGTTCTCCGCGCCGCGCAACCGACAACAAGCGCAACTTCGGCTGCACGTTCTCAGAGAAGGTAAGCGGTCCTAAGGGGTTCCGCCCGTGGGCCAAGGCGGACGGCACGCCCTGGGGCGACGGCGTGCGGCTCAACTTGCTCTATCCCACGAACACGTTCGAGGGCGGAATCGTCATGGACGGCGGGTCGCTCGGCGTGTGGAGGGAGAGGGCCGTCCCGTCGCAGGAGGGCGCGGGACTCGTGAGGATCACGAACGGATACGTCTATTTCGGACGGTGCGGCGACGGGCGCGCGCCTTCCACGGAGAAGTGGGTGGACTTCACGATGCCGGTGACGGAGTTCATCGGCGAGTGCGCGGTGACGAACGGCACGGGCACGTGGAAGGGCCTCGTGAAGAAGGGCGAGGGGACGCTCGACTACAACTCGCAGCTCGGCGGAGCGTACCTCGACCTGCAGGGTGGAATGGTGAAGTTCAGCACGCAGTACCGCGAGAAGTACTCCGGCGACTACGCACAGTACGCTCCGGACGGATACGAGGAGGCGGTCCCGGCGTTCACGACGCTCAAGGGCACGGCGGGAACGCTCGACCTGAACGGAGTCGTACAGGACTACACCGTCGCGAACGTGGAGGGGTCTCCGTCCGTCACGAACGGCGGACTCACCGTCACCGGAAACTGGACGCTCTCAGCTGCGACGGTCGCCGGGAACACGGCGAACATCTCGGGCGCTCTCGCGTTCGGCGATAACGCGACGGTGACTCTCGTCGGCGACTTCGACTCGGTGCACCGTCCGGCGGGCGGATTCCGCATCGCCAGGGCGTCGAGCATTTCGGGGACCCCGACGCTAGTCTGCGACGGCGGCAGCTGGAGGCTTCTGAACACAGGCACCGAGCTGCGGCTCTGGAAGTCCGGCTTCAGCATGATAGTCAAGTAGCCCTCGCCGCAGCCTCCTTGAAAGGGCGCCGCATGTCAGCTGAAAAAGTTGACTGCCGCTTGCAAAAGTAAACGTGGGTTTGAAAAGGTAAACGTTGGTTTGGTATCGTGAAGTACGGTTACATTTTCAAAAGTGGTCGCCATGCACGTGCCTGGCGTGCAAAAGCGCGGTCTGCGAGGTGGCTGCGCGGCGT